>SKMM01000207.1 GCA_007121055.1 Paracoccaceae bacterium
CGGTCTTGACCGCGGCGCGGCCGGCCATGGTGCGCATCAGCCCGGTGCAGGCCCGCCCCTCGCCCGCCACCAGCTCGGGGTGCGCCATCATCGCGCTGCGCAGCCGGACCATCGCCCGCTCCCGGACGCCGCCGCCCGCCCCGGCCGCGGCGAAGGCGGCCATGGCGCGGGCAAGACCCGCGACCGTGGTGGCGAAGTTGGGCGCCGAACAGCCGTCGATGGCCCATCCGGGGCTCGGGGCGCCGGTCACCTCCTCGAAGGCCGCGCGCACCGCGCGCTGGACCGGGTGGTCGGGCTCCACATATTCGGGTCCGCCGCCAAGGTGCTGCGACAGCATCAGGAACCCCGCATGCTTGCCCGAGCAGTTGTTGTGCAACTGGCAGGGCGCCACCCCCGCGCGAATCAGCGCCTCGTGGCTCGCCCGATCCGTGGGCGGATGGGCGCCACAGCGCAGCGCGGGCTCCCCAAGCCCCAGCTCCGCCAGCCAGCCCGCCACCCGGTCGGTGTGCATCGCCGCCCCCTGGTGCGAGGCGCAGGCCAGCGCCAGCAGGTCGTCGCCCAGCCCATCGCCCGCGCCGCTTTCCAGAAGCGGCAGCGCCTGCACCATCTTGCAGGCCGAGCGCGGAAAGATCACCGCCTCCGGGTCGCCCCAGGCCATCCGCACCGCCCCGTCCGCGCCGCACACCACCGCATGGCCCAGATGCCGGCTCTCGACCCGGCCGCCGCGCCAGACCTCCACCATGGGTACCGCCGCCTCGCCCATGCCCATCTCCTCTCACGATGTTGTGCGCGGAAACCCGCGGCGCCCCCGCCGGGGGTCTTTCGCCGCCGGGGCCAGATGCGCTATGGCACGCCTAGCGGGTTCGGGCAGGGCCCGCCACCGCTTCAAGCGCGGCATGCCCGGCGCCCGCCGGGATCACGGACAACAGCGCGGGAGATCGAGATGATGCAGGCGATGGGATCAGGGCGCAGGGCCGCGGCGGGCCTCGCGCTGGGCTTGGCGGCGATGGCCGCCGGTTCGGCCGCGGCGGCGCAGAACGAATCGACCAACCGGGTCGCGGCGGAAACCGACTGGAGCGTCTTCGTCGAGGAAAACCCCCAGGCGTGCTGGAGCGTGTCGAGCCCCAAGGAATGGGTCGCCACCCGCGGCGGCAGCGAGGTGCAGGTGCGCCGCGGCGACATCCTGCTGTTCGTCACCTACCGCCCGGGCGACAACGTGCAGGGCGAGATCAGCTATACCGGCGGCTATCCCTTCCGCCCCGACAGCACCGTCTCGGTGGAGATCGGGTCCGAAACCTTCCAGCTGTTCACCTCGGGCGACTGGGCCTGGCCCGCAAACCCCGAGGATGACGCCCGCCTCAAGGCCGCGATGCAGGCCGGCGCCGAGGCGATCGTCACCGGCGTCTCGGCCCGCGGCACCCAGACGCGCGACACCTTCTCGCTGTTCGGCTTCACCGCTGCTTCCGCCGAGGCCGAGCGCCGCTGCCAGTAAGCCCGCGCCAGCAACCCTCTCGCCGGTTGCGGGGGCGCTTTTGCGTGGCTATATGCGCCGGTCTGACGGAGGATCGCCCGTGACCGAGGCCAGCCGCATCGCGCCCCCCGCCGCCGGGGCCCCCATCACGCAGGATGTGCACACCATCCCGCGCCGGTTGCCCGAGGGCCCGGTGAACCTGATCGGGTTGCCGCGGGAGGCGCTGATCGCGGCGCTGGTGGCCGCGGGCACCCCCGAGCGGCAGGCGAAGATGCGCGCGGCCCAGCTGTGGCAGTGGATCTATTACTGGGGCGTGCGCGATTTCGTCGCCATGACGAACCTCGCGAAATCCTACCGCGCACTGCTGGCCGAGCGCTTCGTGCTGGCCCTGCCCGAGGTGGTGCGCCGCGAAGTCTCGGCCGACGGGACCCGCAAGTACCTGCTGCGCATCCAGGGCGGGCACGAGGTCGAGACCGTCTACATCCCCGAGGAAGGCCGCGGCACCCTGTGCCTGTCGAGCCAGGTGGGCTGCACCCTCACCTGCTCCTTCTGCCACACCGGCACCCAGCGGCTGGTGCGCAACCTGACCGCGGCCGAGATCGTCGGCCAGGTCATGATCGCCCGCGACGATCTGCAGGACTGGCCCCAGCCCGGCCAGCCCAAGCGCGAGGAGCGGCTGGTGTCCAACCTCGTGCTGATGGGCATGGGGGAGCCGCTGTACAATTTCGAGGCCGTCCGCGACGCCATGCGCATCTGCATGGACGGCGAGGGGATCGGCCTCGGCCGTCGCCGCATCACCCTGTCCACCTCGGGCGTGGTGCCCGAAATCGCCCGCACGGCGCGCGAGATCGGCTGCCTGCTCGCCGTCAGCTTCCACGCCACCACCGACGAGGTGCGCGACCGGCTGGTGCCCATCAACCGCAAATGGAACATCGCCGCGCTGCTCGACGCCCTGCGCGAATACCCACGGCTGTCCAACGCCGAGCGCATCACGTTTGAATATGTCATGCTAAAGGGCGTGAACGACAGCGACGCCGACGCCCGCCGGCTGGTGAAGCTGATCGCGGGCATCCCGGCCAAGATCAACCTGATCCCCTTCAACGAATGGCCCGGCGCGCCCTATGAACGCTCGGACTGGGAGCGGATCGAGGCCTTCGCCGACATCATCCACAAGGCCGGCTACGCCTCGCCCATCCGCACGCCCCGGGGCGAGGACATCATGGCCGCCTGCGGCCAGCTCAAGTCC
>SKMM01000050.1 GCA_007121055.1 Paracoccaceae bacterium
ACCCACCCGCCCCGCGCCGCCTCCGGGGGGCGCCGGCCGGGGCGGAGGCTCTGGCGGCCTTGGCGATGTATGATGGGCCGGCCACGGCCGAATCGCTCGATCGATTGTGGGAGGGTGTCGGCGCCCATCTGCGGGCCGCCGGGATTGCGGCGCCCCGAGCGCTGACACGGCAGCCTGGCCTGTGGGATCAGTGGCGGGCGCCGGGGCTCGTGCTGGGCCAGACCTGCGGGTTGCCGTTCCGCGCGCGGCTGCACGGGGCGGTTCAGCTGGTCGGCACGCTGGACCATGGGGTGGCCGGCTGTGCACCGGGCTTCTACCGTTCGGTGCTGGTGGTGCGGCGGGACCGGCCGGGCCAGAGGCTTGCCGATTTCGACGGCGCGCGGCTGGCGGTCAACGAGGCTCTGTCGCAGTCCGGGTGGGCGGCAGCCTTGAGCCATGCGGCCGGGCGTGGCATGCGGCTGTTGCCGGTGGGGCCCACGGGCAGCCATGCCGCCTCGGTGCGCCGGGTTGCGGACGGGACGGCGGAACTGGCGTCGGTCGATGCCGTGACCTGGCGCCTTCTGATCCGGCAGGAGCCCGCGGCGGCGGAGCTGCGCATCCTCGAGGCGACGGCGCCGACGCCGGGGCTGCCGCTGATCGCGGCGCCGTGGGTTAATGTGGAGCTTTTGCGCGCTGCGCTGCTGGCGGCCCTGGCGGAGCTTGGGCCGGCCGACCGTGCTCCTCTGGGGCTGCGCGGGCTCGTGCAGATTCCCGCATCGCGGTATCTGGCCGAGCCGCTTCCGCCTGCGCCCTGGGCGGAGCCTGCGGTCTGAGGCTGGCCCGTGTCGCGCGCTTGTTGCAATCGACCCGAAACCGGGCCTTACTCCGGTCTGGTAAGCCTCCGGAGGTTCCTTGACGCCCGCCCCGTCCCCCGAGCCCAGCCCCGTCATCGAGATCCGGAACCTGCACAAGAGCTATGGCGCGCTCGAGGTGCTGCGGGGGGTCGATATGGTGGCGCCGCGGGGGCATGTGGTGTCGCTGATCGGCTCGTCGGGGTCGGGGAAGTCCACGCTGCTGCGCTGTTGCAACCTGCTTGAAGACAGCCAGCAAGGCGAGATCCGGTTCGAGGGGGAGCCGGTGACCTGGCGCGGCAATGGCCATGGCCGCCAGCCTGCCGACCGGGCGCAGGTGCTGCGCATCCGCACGAACCTGTCCATGGTGTTCCAGCAGTTCAACCTGTGGGCCCACATGACGGTGCTGCAGAACGTGATGGAGGCGCCGGTGACGGTGCTGCGCCAGCCGCGGGACGTGGTCGAGGCGCGGGCGCGGGCGCTGCTTGACAAGGTTGGGATCGGCGACAAGGCCGATGTGTACCCCGCGCAGATGTCGGGCGGGCAGCAGCAGCGCGCGGCCATCGCGCGGGCGCTGTGCATGGAGCCGCGCGCGCTTCTGTTCGACGAGCCGACCTCGGCGCTGGACCCGGAGCTGGAGCAGGAGGTGATCAAGGTCATCAAGGCGCTGGCGGCTGAGGGGCGCACGATGATCCTGGTGACCCATGACATGCATCTGGCCGCCGACGTGTCGGACCATGTGGTGTTCCTCCACCAGGGCCGCATCGAGGAGGAAGGCCCCCCGGAGGCGGTGTTCGGCGCGCCCGCCACCGCCCGGCTGAAACAGTTCCTCAGGGTCGCCGAAGCGCCCTGACCCACCCCAACCACAGGGAGACGACCAATGAAAAAGCTGACCCTCATGGCCGCGGCGATGGCATTTGCGGCCGGGGCCGCGCAGGCCCAGGACGTGGTGCGCATGGGCTCGGAAGGGGCCTATCCTCCGTACAACTTCATCAACGACCAGAACGAGCTCGATGGGTTCGAGCGCGAGCTCGGGGACCTGATGTGCGAGATGGCGGGGCTGACCTGCGAGTGGGTGCTGAACGACTGGGACACCATCATCCCGAATCTCGTGGCCGGCAATTTCGACACGATCATGGCGGGGATGAGCATCACCGAGGCGCGGTCCAAGGTGATTTCGTTCACGCAGAACTACCTGCCGCCCGACCCGTCGGCCTTCGTCGCGCTGGCGGGCGCGGATGAGAGCGTCAAGACCGGGGTGGTGGCCACGCAGTCGAACACCGTGCAGTCGGGCTTCATCGCAGACAGCGACGCGGACCTGATCGAGTTCGCCACGCCCGACGAGACCATCGCCGCGGTGCGCGCGGGCGAGGCCGACGCGGTGCTGGCCGACAAGGCGTTCCTTGCGCCCTTCGTCGAGGCCTCGGGCGGGCAACTCGTGTTCGTGGGCGAGGACGTCTACCTTGGCGACGGAGTGGGCATGGGGCTGCGGCAGTCCGACGTGGAGCTGCGCGAGGCCTTCAACGCGGCCATCACCGAGCTGAAGGAGGACGGTCGTCTGAACGAGATGATCGTGCGCTGGTTCGGCGAGGATTTCCCCACCTTCGAGTGAAGCCTTGCGCGGGCGGGGATGGCCCCCGCCCGCCGCCTGCGGGGGCGTGCCGATGTTCGGCTTCTGCGACGACCCGAGCGTCCTGCCCCAGTGGCAGTGGTTCGCCTGTTTCCTGACCACCCAGACGCATTTCGCGTTCTACCGCTCCTTCGGGGTGGTGATGCTGCTGCTGGTCATCGTGGCGCCGGCGGCGCTGGCGATGGGATTTCTGGGGGCGCTGGCGATCCGCTCGCGCTTTCCGCCGCTGGCCTGGGTCGGGCATGGCTATGTCAACATCGTGCGCGGGGTGCCGGACATCGTCTTCTTCCTCTTCGTGCCCATCGCGGTGGGGCAGGGGATCGAGTGGACGCTGCACCAGATCGTGTGCCCGGACTGGGACCAGCCGATCCGGCAGGGCAACGACTTCATCGTGTGCCGCGAGGCGCGGGTGCCCCCCGTGAATTCCCCGCGCTGGATGCATGATCTCTATGGTTTCGCGCTGGCGGTCCTGGCCTATGCGCTGGTGTTCGGTGCGTTTGCCGCCAACACCCTGCACGGGGCGATGAAGGCGGTGCCGCGGGCGCAGATGGAGACGGCCGAGGCTTATGGCATGAGCCGCGGGCAGGCGTTCCGGCGGGTGATGCTGCCGCAGATGTGGGTCTATGCGCTGCCGGGGCTGTCCAACATCTGGCAGATCCTGATCAAGGCAACGCCCTTGCTGTTCCTGCTGGGCATCCAGGATATCGTGTTCTGGGCCCGCGAGCTTGGGGGCGAGAAGACCGCGCTTTTCCGGTTCCAGCACCCCGACTGGCGGGTGTGGTACTTCCTCGCGGTGCTGGTGTTCTACCTGCTGCTGACCTGGGTCAGCGAGAAGTTCTTCGGCCGGCTGATGGCGCGGGCGCTGCGCGGGCAGGGGGTGCAGCCACGCTCTGGGGCGGCGGCATGAGCTCGGTGCTTCTGCCTGGGCGTTCTCCCGGCCGAGGCCTGGCGGGCTGGCGGGTGTGCACCGCCCGCCAGCCCGTCAGACCTCGGCCGGGTGCCTGGAGGCCCGCGCCGTGAGGACCTGTGCGGAGAGTTTCGAGGCCTATATCCTGCGCGCGCTGGGGCGGGATTTCGGCGAACGGCTGCTGCCACGGGGGCTCGACATCACGCTGTGCGACCAGATTTTCCTGATCGCCTCGGGGCTGATCTGGAACGTCTATTTCGCCGTGTTCGCCGTCGGGATCGGGTTCTTTCTGGCGACCGGCGTGGCGGTGGCGAAGGCGGACCCGCGCGGCTGGATCAGCCGGCCGGCCTCCGCCTTTATCTTCGTGTTCCGCGGCTCGCCGCTGTTCATCCAGTTCTTCTTCTTCTACTCGGCATTCCTGTTGTTGCCGCGGGGGATCGAGATCAATCTCGGTTTCGTGACGCTGACGGCCGACACCTCGGCGCTGACGCGGGCGCAGGTGGGGGGGCTGATCGTGCTGGTGCTCAACACCACCGCCTATTCGGCCGAGCTGTTCCACGGCGCGCTGCGGGCCATTCCGCGGGGCGATCTGGAGGCCGCCGAGGCTTACGGGATGTCGGGCTTCACCCGGTTCCGGCGGATCACCTTTCCGACCATGCTGCGGCTGGCGTGGCCGTCCTACACCAACGAGGCGATCTTCCTGACCCATGCCACGACGCTTGTGTTCCTGTCGGCCTTTCCCGCGCGGCAGCAATCGGGTGAGGCGTTCTTCTATGCCCGTTACTTCGTGGACCAGACCTTCAACCCCTTCGTGGCTTACCCGCTGGTGGCGCTGTATTTCATCCTGCTGACGCTCGCGATCATCGGACTGTTCGCGCTTGCGGGCCGTCGCCTGAACCGGCATCTGCCGAAGGAGCGGCGGGCACGGTATCGCTTCCGGCCCCAATACATTCGCTGAACATTCGCTGATCCGGAGGCTCCATGCGCGACTGGCTGCGCGAACACCCCGAAGTCCGCACCATCCGCATGGCGGCGGCCGACCTCAACGGGCAGGCCCGCGGCAAGCGGCTGCCCGCGCGGTTTGCCGACAAGGCGGTGAAGTCGGGCACGCGCTTTCCCTACTCGGTGCTGAACCTCGACATCTGGGGCGAGGATATCGAGAACAGCCCGCTGGTATTCGAGAGCGGCGACGCCGACGGCATCCTGCATGCGACCGAGCGCGGCTTCCTGCCCATGCCCTGGCTGGAGGCGCCCACGGCGCTGTTACCGATCTGGATGTTCCATGACGATGGGCGGCCCTTTGACGGCGACCCCCGGCATGCGCTGGCGCGGGTGCTGGAGCGCTACAAGGCGCGTGGCCTGACCCCGGTGGTGGCAACCGAGCTGGAGTTCTACCTCATCGACGACAGCGACCGGGAGTTGCGGGTGCCCCCCAGCCCGCGGTCGGGCAAGCGCCGGCCCGGGGCGGACACGCTGGCGCTGCGGGCTCTGGATGCCTTCGACCGGTTCTTCACCGACCTCTACGACGGCTGCGAGGCCATGGACATCCCCGCCGACACCGCGATTTCCGAGGCGGGGCTGGGGCAGTTCGAGATCAATCTGCTGCACACCGACGATGCGCTGAAGGCCGCCGACGATGCCTGGCTGTTCAAGATGCTGGTGAAGGGGCTGGCGCGGCGGCACGGGTTCGCCGCGAGCTTCATGGCCAAGCCATACCCCGACCAGCCCGGCAACGGGATGCACATGCATTTCTCGGTGCTGGACCATGCGGGCCGCAACATCTTCGACAATGGAGGTCCTGAGGGGACCGAGGCGCTGCACCAGGCCATCGCGGGCTGCATGGCGGCGATGCCGGCCTCGATGCTGCTGTTTGCGCCGCATGCCAACAGCTATGCCCGGCTGGTGCCCGGCGCGCATGCGCCCACGGGGATCGCCTGGGGCCACGACAACCGCACCAGTGCCCTGCGCGTGCCCTCGGGTCCGCCGGTGGCGCGGCGGATCGAACACCGGGTCGCGGGCGGCGACATCAACCCCTACCTGCTGATGGCTGCGGTTCTGGGGGCGGCTCTGGTGGGGATGGAGGACGGCCTCGCGCCCCCGCCGCCGATCACCGGCAATGCCTATACCCAGAACCTGCCGCAGCTGCCCACCACCTGGGCCGACGCCATCGCGGCCTTTGCCGGCTCGGACCTGATGCCGCGCATCCTGCCGGCCGAGCTGATCCGCAACTACCTGATGACCAAGCGTCAGGAGCTTCACTACATGGCCGAGCTGTCGCCCGAGGAGGTCATCGAGCTTTACCTCGACACGGTCTGAGGGCCGGGCGCAGGGCCCGGCCCCGTCACAGCGGCTGGGAGGGGTCCTCGAACCCGTGGGGCAGGATCAGGCTGTGCCGCCCCAGCGCGTGGACGTCGCGTTCGCCGACCAGCGCCATGGTGGTGTCGAGTTCCTTGTGGATGACCTCGAGCGCGCGGGTGACGCCGGCCTCGCCCATCGCGCCGAGGCCATAGACGAAGGCGCGCCCGATCATCGTGCCCTTCGCGCCCAGCGCCAACGCCTTCAGCACGTCCTGGCCCGAGCGGATCCCGCTGTCGAGCCAGACCTCGGTGTCCTTCCCCACCGCCTCCAGAATCGAGGGCAGCATCCGGATCGAGGACACCGCCCCGTCGAGCTGCCGGCCGCCGTGGTTCGACACCACGATGGCGTCGGCGCCGATCTCGGCCGCACGGCGGGCGTCCTCAACATCGAGGATCCCCTTGAGGACAAGCTTGCGGCCCCACTGGTCGCGCAGCCGCGCCACCTTGTCCCAGTCGAGCTGCAGGTCGAACTGCTCGGCCGTCCAGGAGCCCAGCGAGGAGGTGTCGGTCACGCCCTTGGCGTGTCCCACGATGTTGCCGAACTGCCGGCGCGGGGTGCGCAGCATCTCCAGCCCCCAGGCCCATTTGGTGGACAGGTCCAGCAGCGTGGGAATCGTGAGCTTCGGCGGCGCGGACAGCCCGTTCTTGAGGTCGCGGTGGCGCTGCCCGAGGATCTGCAGGTCGAGGGTGAGCACCAGCGTTTCCACGCCCACGTCCTTGGCGCGCTGCATCAGGCGTGCGACAAAATCCTCGTCCTTCATGACATAGCGCTGGAACCAGAAGGGCTTGGTGGTGTGGGCGGCCACGTCCTCGATCGAACAGATGGACATGGTGGACAGGGTGAAGGGCACGCCGAAGGCCTCGGCGGCGCGGGCGGCCTTGATCTCGCCATCCGCGGCCTGCATGCCGGTCAGTCCCACCGGCGCCAGCGCCACCGGCATCGCCACCTCCTGTCCAGCCATGGTCGTGCGGGTGGAGCGGTCGGACATGTCCACCGCCACCCGCTGGCGCAGCCGGATGCGGGCGAAGTCGCTCACATTCTCGCGGAAGGTCTGCTCGGTCCAGCTGCCGGACTGGCAGTAATCGTAGAACATTCGCGGCGCACGGCGGCGGTAGATCCTGTGCAGGTCCTCGATGCAGGTGATCACGGCCATGGGCGACATTCCTTGTGCATGTTTTCCCGCAGCTAGCAGCCAGACCCCCGCGCGGCAATGCGCCCGAAGCGCCGGGCGCCGCATGCCGCGCAGCACCGGGCCCGCGGCCGAGCCTCGCCGTGCGATGCTGCGCTGCCGCATGCGCGACACCGGACGGCGCGGCCCCCATGGGCGTGATTTCGCCCAGCGCCGGGCTCATATTTCATATGGTTGCAAAGATTGAATTGTTGGCGTTACCCCGCGCCGCTACACACACTTGCGGCCATGGCGCGGAGACGCGACGGGCCTCAGAGGCGCCGGTTTGGCCGTCAAGTGCCAGCGATAATGAAACCGGCAGGGCAGTTTGACAATTCTACCCCAGACGCAACTTGCGTCGGAAAGGGCTTCGTGCAGACCACGCTCGCATCTACCGTGCGGTTCACCGGCATCGGGCTCCATGGCGGAGCGCGCACCCGTGTGACGGTTCGGCCGGCCCCGGCCGGCTACGGTATTCGGTTCCGCCGGATCGACCCCGACGGCGCGGGGGCTGTCATTCCGGCGCTGTGGTCGCATCTGGACCCCTCGCCGCTGTGTACCCGCATCGGCAACGGGCGCGGGCAGTCGGTGGCGACCATCGAACATCTGATGGCGGCCCTCGCGGGTTGCGGCATTCACAACGCGCGTGTGGACGTCGACGGCGACGAGGTGCCGATCCTCGATGGCTCCTCGGCGCCCTTCGTCGAGGGGTTCGTGAGCGCGGGCATCCGCCGGCTGGCCGCGCCCCTGCGGATCATCCGCCTCAAGGCTCCGGTTGAGGTGCGCCACGGTCCTGCCAGCGCGCGGCTCGACCCGGCCGAGGCCCCTGCGATCACGTTCGACATCGATTTCGAGGATGCGGCCATTGGCCGGCAGTCGCTGGAGTTGGGCCTCGCCAATGGCGCCTTCGTGCACCACCTCTCCGACAGCCGCACCTTCTGTCGGCTGCGCGATGTGGAGACCATGCGCTCCGCCGGCCTCGCGCGCGGCGGCAATTTCCGCAACGCCGTGGTGGTCGAGGGAGACCGTGTCCTCAGTCCCGGCGGGCTGCGCCATCCCGACGAACCGGTGCGCCACAAGATCCTCGACGCGGTGGGCGATCTCGCCCTGGCCGGGGCGCCGATCCTGGCACGCTATTGCGGGGTGCGGGCGGGCCATGCGCTGACGGCCGCGCTGGTGACGCGGCTGTTCGCCACGCCCGAAGCGTGGGAGTGGGCCGAGGCCGACGCCGCGATGCTGGCCCGGCTGCCCTGCGCCGGGGCGCATTGCGCGCCGCGGGCCGCAGACGCACTGCGCGCCTCGGCCTGATCTGCCGCGGCGGGGGGAGATTGCCGTTTGGACGGTCCCGACTTACTGTGCTAGCAGGCTCGAGGCGGCGGGGTAGACAACGCCCGCGCGGGTCGGCACGGCAGGCAGCAGGAACGGGATCGGGGCAGATGGCACGTCGCGGGGCGTCAGGGCGGAACGTGGTGGCGCTTGTGCTGGTGGGGGCGCTGCTGGCAGGGTGCGGGGGCGGGCGGACCGCCCCGCTCGACCTCGAGGGCTTCTCGGCCGAGGAAATCTTCCGCCGTGGCGAGCACGAGCTTGAGACGAGCCGCCGTGCCACCGACGCCATCCGCTACTTCTCCGAGGTCGAGCGGCTGTTTCCCTATTCCGCCTTCGCCCGGCGGGCGCTGATCATGCAGGCCTATGCTCTGCACCGCGACCGAAACTACGAGGAAGCGCGCCGGGTGGCGCAACGCTTCCTCGACACCTATCCCGGCGACGAGGACGCGGCCTGGGCGCAATACCTGATCGCCCTGTCCTTTTACGACCAGATCGAGGAGGTCGGCCGCGACCAGGGCCTCACCTTCCAGGCGCTGCGCGCCCTGCGCGACGTGATCGAGCGCTACCCCGACAGCGAATTCGCGCGCTCGGCGATCCTGAAGTTCGACCTCGCCTTCGACCATCTGGCCGGCAAGGAGATGGAGATCGGGCGCTTCTACCTGCGCCAGCGCCAGTATGTTGCCGCGATCAACCGGTTCCGTGTGGTGGTGGAGGATTTCGAGACCACCACTCACACCCCCGAGGCGCTGCACCGCCTGGTCGAGGCCTATGTTGCGCTGGGCCTGACCGACGAGGCTCAGACCGCCGCGGCGATCCTAGGATACAACTTCCAGGCCAGCCCCTTCTACGACGACAGTTTCCGGCTGCTGACCGGTCAGGGCCTTGCGCCCGATGCCGCGGGTGAGGGGTGGCTGCGCGACCTCTACCGTCAGACCCTGCGGGGCGACTGGCTCTGACGGATCCCGGGGCGCGGCGGGGGATGGCACGGGGCACGCGTTCTGGGGCGGCGGGACGGCAGATCACGGAGGCGGAGCCGGCGTGAACGGGCGGGCGGAGCGCAAGGCCGGCATGCTGCGCGGGCTCGACATCCGCGACATGCTGATCATCGAGCGGCTGGAGCTTGCCTTTCAGCCGGGCCTGAACGTGCTGACGGGCGAGACCGGCGCGGGCAAGTCCATCCTGCTCGATTCGCTGGGCTTTGTGCTGGGATGGAAGGGCCGCGCGGGGCAGGTGCGCGCGGGCGCGGACAGCGGCGAGGTGGTGGCCGAGTTCGACCTCGGCCCGGACCATCCCGCCCATGCGCTGATGGCCGAGGCCGGCATCCCCTCCGACGAGGCGCTGGTGTTGCGACGGACGCTCTCGGCCGAGGGGCGGCGCGCGGCCTATCTCAATGACCGCCGGGCCTCGGCCGACCTGTTGCGGGCGTTGTCCGAGACGCTGGTGGAACTGCACGGCCAGCACGACGACCGCGGCCTTCTGAACCCCCGTGGCCACCGGGCGCTGCTCGATGTCTTCGCAGGCGTCGAGGCGGAGCTTGTCGCGACCCGCACCGCCTGGACCACCCAAGCGGCCGCCCGCCGCCGGCTGGACGCCGCCGAAGCCGCGCTGGCTGAAGCCCGTGCCGAGGAGCAGTTCCTGCGCCATGCGGTCGAGGAACTGGACGCGCTGTCGCCCGAGCCGGGCGAGGAGGCGGTCCTCGACACCCGCCGGCGTCTGCTGCAGGCCGCCGAGCGCACAAGGGAGGACATCGCCCGCGCCGATGCCGCGCTGTCGCCGCAGGGCGCAGAGGGCGCGATGCTCGACGCGCTGCGCTGGCTCGACGGCGTGGCCGAGCAGGTGGAGGGGCGGCTCGACGGGGCTCTCGAGGCGTTGCAACGGGCGCTGACCGAACTGGGCGAGGCGCAGGCCGAGGTGGCGCGCTGCGCCGAGGCGCTGGAGGTCGATCCGCATGAGCTGGAGCGGGTGACCGAGCGGCTCTTTGCCCTGCGGGGCCTTGCGCGCAAGCATTCCGTCCTGCCCGACGATCTGGCGACCCTGGCCGACGACCTGCGGGCGCGCCTCGCCGCGCTGGACCGCGGCGGGGCCGAGATCGAGGCGCTGGCGCAGGAGTTGGCCGCGGCGGAGGCCGCCCATGCCCGGGCCGCCGAAGCGCTGGGCGCCGCGCGCCGGGCCGCG
>SKMM01000386.1 GCA_007121055.1 Paracoccaceae bacterium
GGCGTCGCGTTGCGCGACGACGGCTTGCGCTCGGGGGTGGGGGCGACGTGATCGGGCCCAGCGCCGGGCGGGCCGCCGTCGGCGGCTGGGAGCACGCCGGGGGCGGGGTCGCGGGCTGTGGGGGCCTCGCCGGCCGCTGAAAAGCTCCGCGGCCATTCGCGTTCGGGCCACCATTTGGACGACTGGTCCGCGCCACGCCCCCCGAAAGCCCTGGCCCGGGCGACCAGCCCCCGGGGAGGACGCCTTGCACCTTTGCAGGAAGCTCGGCGGGTGGAGGGGTTTGGCCGGCATGAGGCGCCGCAGTCCCAGCGCTACGATGCGCCCTCCGAGGGTCGGGTGCGGCCCTTCGGACATTGACGCGACGCAGGCGCAGGACCGGGTTCCCCGCCGGGGTTTGCCGGACACCCCCTTTTCAGCGGCCTGCTCTCATGGTTGCTGTCACCCCTTGTTTCGTGGCGGATGGTCCGGCGGGGCCGGGCGGGGCGTGATGGGGACGCGCAAGGTCGGGGGCGGACCTGAAACGTCGGTCGAGCAAGCTCCCATGCGCGGGTTGGCTGACCCGCATGGCCGTGGTTTCGTCCCGGGGCTGGCGCGGTCCAAATGGCGGGCGTCGACGGTGTCGGCCCATGATGGGGCACGGGGGGTCCCCACCGCGGTCCGTCCCCGACCTTGCGCATCGGCGTGATCGGGGGCGTCTTCCTTTCTCGGCCCTGGGCGCGTGCCTCACCGCCGGGCGCCGGCGTCACGGACCGGGCGATGGCCCGGAGGAAGCCGACCATTTCGCGGGCGATGGCCGGGGGGGCCACCACCTTCGGCTCGCCCGCCGCCATCAGGTGCCGAGCGCGCCGGCACATCCGCAGCTGCCCTTGTCCCGGGCGATGTCGCGCACCGCCTTCGGCAGCGCCTCGATGCGGTCGTGCAGCTTGCGGCTGACGCGGGCCGGCATCCTTGTCGCGTCCCGTGCGCCGTCGATCGGCACGCGCCGCGCCAGGCCGCTGCCGGCCCCGGGTCGATCCCGCCCCGGCGGATGCAGGAGCCGGTGGCGTGTTCCGACGGCGTCCGCCCCAGACAGGCCATCGGCGGCCGCGGGGTCTCGAAGCGGTGGACGTCCCCGACCTCCGACACCGCCATCACCGCCACGATGAAGGGTGAGGCAGGGAGTCGCCACCGGTTCAAGACCCATGCCGAGCCCCGCGCATCGCCTGTACGGCCGCCACCGCCGGTGCCAGCGACCAATTCGGCAGCGGGTCCGCGACCTGTCCCGTCCGCCGCTCGACCCTCGCCTCGGCATCAGCCACGGCATCGACGTGATCCTGGACCACGATCCGGCGCGGGCCGGGTGCTGAAACCGCACCGTCGTCAGCCAGCGCCGGCAGGCGACCGACCCGCCCTTCTGGCCGGGATGGATGCGGCCGTGACGGAGCAGACCCCCCTGCAGGTGCTGCCGCGCCTTGCCCGGACCCCGCACCGCCGCCGGCCGCGCCCGGACCAGACCCCGCGTCGCCTGCATCGCACCGCGTCCGGGGCTGAATTGATCCGCCGGGTCAATTCCGAGACGCCCCTCACCCCACACCGCCGTCAGCGCGCCCGCCCGGTGCGGCTTCTGGTGCAGCTTCGCCAGCATCACCGCATCCCGGCGGTCCGTCGTCACACGCGCGCCCGCCGTTACCGGGATGCGCGAGGGCGCCACGACAATGCCGCCGGCCCCGTCTCCGTGATCTGGCGGTGCAGGCCCTGCCCGCAAGGCCCTGCCTCATGGCCGAAATGCAGCCGCCCCCGGCATGCGGCCAGCCTCTCCATCAGCTTGCGCACATGGTCGGGCCGGTGCGGCACCGTCCCCCAGTGGCGGACCTCGCCGCCACGCCTTGCCCGCGCAACCGCACCCGAAACCGTCGCCGGATGGACATCCAGCCCGATGGACAGGCCATCCTGCATCCGGTCTCTCCCCCATTCCCGAGGCCCGGCGCCAGCCCGCCCGGCGCACCCCTCGACCGGAGACTCCCGCGGCCGTGGCCACCGCCCAAGCCACCTCACACCCCGATCATCGGGGCCAGAGGACGCCTGTCTGCAACCACGCCCCCGGAGATGGCCCAGTGGAGTGGCCAACAGGGGCCGCGCGCGGTCGGGCGGCGCTCGGCGATGGCGTTGCGGAGGGTGGCATGTTCGTCGGGGCGGCAGGACCAAACCTGCGGCGGCTGGTCCATCGAAGTGATGCGCGGGGCCCGTGCGATCAGGGTGCGCTGGACAGCGCCTGGGGGCATCGGCGCCCGCGTTCGGCGATGGATCGTTGGAACTCGCCGCAGCTTCGGACACTGGCGTTGCCGCGGGCATGCGCCTGGCGTTCGGCGGCATGGTCCGCGCGGCGGGAGAGTGCCTCGGGGGTGGCGTGGGCTCAGAGCCGGTCGGAGAGGTGCGGCCCGATGGTCAGGCGGAGAAAGAAGGAGTCGGCGGCCCCGTTGGCGGAGGGGTCCGAGATGCAGGCGCCCCGATAGGCTGGTGGGTCACCGGCCCGTCGCGCTCCAGTGCCGTGAGCGCCTCGCGGATGCGCGCGCGGGAGGTGCCGAAGACCTCGGCCAGTTCCTCTTCCTTAGACCCCATGATCGCGGCGTGAGCTGACTGGGTCGGCGGCCTCTCCCGCGGCATTCTCCGTTCGAGGGTTGCGCCAGACGGGCTGGCGCCGAGCCTCAAGAATGGGGGAGAGACCGGA
>SKMM01000322.1 GCA_007121055.1 Paracoccaceae bacterium
TGCGCATGGCGCTGTCCTTCCACCCGCTCTTCATCGGCGGCGACCCCTACCACGTCACCTCCATGTACATCCTCGTCAGCCACCTGGAGAAGGAATTCGGCGTCCACTATGCCGTGGGCGGGGTGCAGGCCATCGCCGACGCCATGGTGCGCGTGATCGAAGGCCAGGGCGGCACGATCCGCCTCGGGGAAGAGGCCGACGAGGTTCTGGTGAAACAGGGCCGCGTCGCCGGCCTGCGCACCCTGCGCGGCGAGGTCCTCACCGCCGATGTCGTCGTCTCCAACGCCGATGCCGGCCACACCTATTCCCGCCTGCTGCGCAACCACCCCAAGCGCCGCTGGACCGACGCCAAGCTGAAGCGCCGCACATGGTCCTCGGGCCTGTTCGTCTGGTATTTCGGCACCAAGGGCACGAAGGGCATGTGGCCTGAGCTCGGCCACCATACCATCCTCAACGGGCCCCGCTACAAGGGGCTCCTGCGCGACATCTTCCTCAACGGGAAACTGTCCGAGGACATGAGCCTCTACATTCACCGCCCCTCCATCACCGACCCCGGCGTGGCCCCGGAGGGCTGCGACACCTTCTACGTCCTCTCCGTCGTCCCCCATCTCGGCTTCGACAATCCCGTGGACTGGCAGGCCGAGGGCGAACGCTACCGCGAGGCCATGGCCAAGGTGCTTGAGGAGCAGGTGATGCCGGGCTTTGCCGAGCGCATGGGCCCCTCCATGGTCTTCACGCCGGAGGATTTCCGCGACCGCTACCTCTCGCCCCACGGCGCGGGCTTCTCCATCGAGCCGCGGATCCTGCAATCGGCGTGGTTCCGCCCCCACAACGTGTCCGAGGAACTGCCGGGGCTGTATCTGGTGGGCGCCGGCACACACCCCGGCGCGGGCCTGCCCGGCGTCGTCTCCTCGGCCGAGGTGCTGGGCAAGCTGGTGCCGGAGGCCGTCCCGCAGGGGGCCGCATGACCGCGGCGGCCACCAACCCGCCCGGCGCCCCCGCCCCGCGGCGCACGGCGCTGTCGACCGAGGACCTCGACCATTGCGAGGCCGCGATCCGCACCGGCTCGCGTTCCTTCTTCACCGCCTCCAAGCTGCTGCCGGCCCGGGTCCGCCGCCCCGCCTTGGCGCTGTACGCCTTCTGCCGGCTGTCCGACGACGCCGTGGACCTGACGCGCGAAAAACCCGCGGCCATCCTTGCCCTGCGCGACCGGCTCGACCTCGTCTACCGCGGCACGCCCCGCAACGCCCCCGCCGACCGCGCCTTCGCCGCGATGGTCGAGGAATTCGACATGCCCCGCGCCCTGCCCGAAGCCCTGCTCGAGGGCTTCGCCTGGGACGCGCAAGGCCGTCGCTACCGCTCGCTGCAGGACCTCCACGGCTACTCCGCCCGGGTGGCCGCCGCCGTGGGCGCGATGATGTGCGTCCTGATGCGCGTGCGCGACGCCGACGCGCTGGCGCGGGCCTGCGACCTCGGGCTTGCCATGCAGCTCACCAACATCGCCCGCGACGTGGGCGAGGACGCCCGCGAGGGTCGGCTGTTCCTCCCCCTCGACTGGCTCGAAGGCGCGGGGATCGACCCGGAGGCCTTCCTCGCCGACCCCCAGCCCACCCCCGAGCTGCGCCGCCTGACCCGCCGCCTGCTGGCCGAGGCCGACCGCCTCTATTTCCGCTCCGAGGCCGGCATCGCCGCCCTACCCCTTTCGGTCCGCCCCGGCATCGCCGCGGCGCGCCACATCTACGCCGCCATCGGCACCGAGATCGCCCGCGCCGGCCACGACAGCATCACCCGCCGCGCCTATACCGGCCCTTGGGCCAAGCTCTGGGGCCTCGGCACCGCGGGCGTCCACTTCGCCGTCACCTGCACCCTGCCCCGCCCGGTGGAGCTTCACGCTGCCCCCGAACCTTCCGTGGCCTTCCTCGTGGACGCCGCCGCCCACGCCCCGCCCGCCCGCGAAAGCTGGGCGCAGGGCCGCTCGGCCGCCCTTCTTTCGGTCCTTGCAGACCTCGAGGCGCGCGACCGTGCACGCCGCGGCTTGATGGGCGGCCCTGCCCACCCTAACTAACCTCAATGGACTGGTTGCTCTTCGCCATCTTCCTGTTCGCCTGCTCCGCGGCCGCCACCACCGGCGCGCTGTTCGAGCCGGGCGCATGGTATCGCAGCCTGGCCAAGCCGCGCTGGACCCCGCCCAACTGGCTGTTCCCCGTGGCGTGGACGACGCTCTACATCTTCATGTCTCTCGCGGCGATGCGCGTGGCGCTGGCCGGCGACAGCGGGCTCGCGCTCGCGCTCTGGTCGGCGCAGATCGCCTTCAACACGCTCTGGACCCCGGTGTTCTTCGGGCTCAAGCGCATGGGCGCCGCGTTGGGGGTGATGGTGGGGCTGTGGTCGTCCGTGGCCGCCACGATGGTCGCCTTCTGGCAGATCGACCTGATCGCAGGCCTCCTGTTCGTGCCCTACCTCGCCTGGGTCACCGTGGCCGGCGCGCTGAACTTCAGTGTCTGGCGCCTCAACCGGGGCGGCGAAGCCACCGCGGCCTGACGCCAACCGACGCTGGCCTACCAGACACCGGCAGGCGCCGACGGCGCCCTCTCAACGCCCGACCGCGTAGGCCTGCATCAGCCGCGGGGTAGCTGCCGCCCGCAACAGCCCGTCGGCGTCCCTCTGGCTGGCGGTCAGCCGCCCGATTGTCCAGGGCTCGGCCTCCGTCAACACATGACCACGGGCCCTCAGGTTGTCCAGCACGTCTGCCCCGAAGCTGCCCTCGATCAGCATCCCTCCCGGCTGCCGCGCGCGGGGGTAGAAGGAGGCGGGGAAATGCGTCGAGTGGAACAGTGGCATGTCCAGAACCTCCTGAAGGTTCCGCTCTGAGTGGACATGGCGCAGGAAGAAGATCAGCTGCCACTGGTCCTGCTGGTCGCCGCCCGGTGTGCCGAAAGCCATCGCCTGGCCCTCGGGCCCGAAGGCCATGGACGGCGACAGAGTGCTGCGCGGCCGCCGGCCGGGGCTGAGCGAGGTCGGCAGACCTTCCTCCAGCCAGAACATCTGGGCCCGGGAGTTCAGCGCGAACCCCAGCCCCGGAATGACCGGCGAGGATTGCAGCCAGCCGCCCGAGGGCGTGCAGGACACCATGTTTCCCTCCGCGTCGATCACGTCGATATGCACCGTGTCGCCGCGTTTTTCCGACAGATGTGCCATGGTTGGCTCATAGACCGGCCCGTCGGTGGGGCTGAGGCGCTCCAGCAGCGCCAGCGTCCGCGCCCGCTGCTCGGCAAACCCCTCCACCTCGCCAGGCCGCAACTCCAGGCTCGCCCGGTCGCCAATCAGCCCCCGCCGCCCAGCCGCATAGGCGTCGGACAACAGCACCTCCAGCGGGACCTCGGCGTGATCAGGGTCGCCGTAATAGACCTCCCGGTCGGCAAAGGCGAGCTTCTTGGCCTCGGTCACCAGATGCACGAACTCCGCCCCAGCCGGATCGAGCCCGCCAACATCCGTCCCCTCCAGCAGGGCCAACGCCTGCAGCATCACGGGGCCCTGCGTCCACGGCCCGCATTTCGCCACCTGCCAGCCATCATAGCCCCGCATCAACGGCGCCTCGACGCCCGCGGCATAGCCCGCCAGATCGTCGGCCGTCAGCACCGCCCGGTGCCGCGACCCGGAGGCGTCCATCACTTCGGCGTCCCGCAGCCAGTCCCCCATCTCCTCGGCCACGAAGCCGCGGTAGAAGGCGTCGCGCGCGGCCTCGATCTGCGCCTCGCGGCCGGATTTCGTTTCCGCCTCGGCGAGGATCCGGCCCCAGGTGCGCGCCAGCACCGGGTTGGTGAAATTCGCCCAGGGCGCAGGCGCCGCTCCACCAGGCATCCAGGTCTCCGCCGAACTCGGCCACTCAGCGGCAAAGAACTCCGCCAGCCCCGCAATGGTGGCCGAGACCCGCGGCAACACGGGATGCCCTTTCCCGGCATATTCCATCGCCGGCGCCAGCACGTCGCGCAGGGGCAGGCGGCCATAATCGCGCAGCATCAGCATCCAGCCGTCCCAGGCGCCGGGGATCACGGTGGCGAGCAACCCGTCGCCGGGGATCACCTCCAACCCCTCCGCGCGGTAGCGCTCGATGGTGGCGCCCGCGGGAGTGGGTCCCTGGGCGCAGATCACCTCCGGCCGGTCAGCGCCAGCGCGATACACCAGCGCCGGCAGGTCACCGCCCGGCCCGTTCAGATGCGGCTCCAGCACCTGCAGCGCCAGCCCGGAGGCGACGGCGGCGTCGAAGGCGTTCCCCCCCCGCTCCAGCATCGCCATGCCCACGGACGAGGCGATCCAATGCGTGGTGGTGACGACGCCGAAACGGCCCTTGATCTCGGGGCGGGTGGTGAACTGCATCTGTAACTCCGGTCAGTGTTCGCGCGGGTCCAGCGCATCGCGCAGCCCGTCGCCCATCAGGTTGAACCCCATCACCACGAGGAAAATCGCCACCCCCGGCCACACCGCCATCCAGGGCGCCTGGCTCATGAAGTTGCGCGCGGTGTTCAGCATCGACCCCCAGGAGGGCGCGGGCGGCTGCTGCCCCAGCCCGAGGAAGGACAGCGACGCCTCGGCGATGATCGCGGTGGCCACCGTCAGCGTGGCCTGCACCAGGATCGGCGGGATCACGTTGGGCAGGATGTAGGCCGCCATGATCGCCAGATGCCCAAGGCCGATGGCCCGCGCGCCCTCGACGTAATCCTCGGTCTTGACCGACAGCACCTGCCCGCGCGTCAACCGGATGAAGATCGGCACCGCCGACAGGCCGATGGCGATCATCGCGTTGGTCAGGCTCGGCCCCAGGAACGCCGCCAGCGCGATCGCCAGGATCAGGAAGGGCATCGCCAACAGCGCGTCGGTGCAGCGCGCGATCACGCTGTCCGTCCAGCCGCCGAAGTACCCCGCGATCAGCCCCAGCGGCACGCCGATCACCACCGCAATCGCCACCGACACCACGCCCGCCATCAGGGACGCCCGCGCCCCCCAGATCATTCGCGAGAAGATGTCCCGACCGATCTCGTCGGTGCCCAGCCAGTGCGCGGCCGAGGGCGGCTGCCGGATCGCGCCCCAGTCCGTGGCCGTGGGGCTCGCCATCGGCAGGATGGGCGCAGCCAGCGCCAGCACCACGAAAACCACCACGATCACCGCACCCACCATCGCGGCGGGATTGCGGCGCAGCTTGGCCCAGGCCCGGCTGCGGGCCCGGGCGGGCAGGGGAGCATCAATCGCGGTCATTGGGCGGCCCTCATGCGCGGGTTGAGCAGCGCATAGGCCACATCGGCGAGCAGGTTCATGGCGATGAAGGCCACGGCGGTGACCAGCACCACCCCCTGCACCACCGCGTAATCGCGGTTGAACACCGCATCCACGATCAGCCGCCCGAAGCCGGGGATGGAGAAGATCTGCTCGGTCAGCACCGCGCCGGCCAGCAACTCGCCGAACAGCAGCGCCGAGAGTGTCACGATGGGCAACACCCCGTTGCGGAACGCGTGCTTCATCACCACCACGCGCTCCCGCAGCCCCTTGGCGCGCGCGGTGCGCACGTAATCCGACTGCAGAACACCCAGCATCGCGGACCGCGTGTGCCTCATCAGGGTCGCCGCGAGCGCCGTGCCGAGCACGAAGGCCGGCATGAGCAGCGTCTGGATCGACCGTAGCGGATCGGACCAGAACGCCACGTACCCGGACGCCGGCAACCAGCCGAGATTCACAGACACCAGCAGGATCAGCAGGATCCCCAGCCAGAAATTCGGGATCGACAGCCCCGACAGCGCCACGAAATTGGCGACGTAATCGAGCCAGGTGCCCTTCTTGACCGCCGACAGGATGCCCATCGGAATCCCGATCGCCACGGCGAAGCTCATCGCCATGACCGCCAGCTGGAAGGTCACCGGAATGCGCTCCAAGATCAGCTCCAGCACCGGTTGCCGCGTGCGCAGGCTCATCCCCAGATCGCCCTGCAAGACATTCCCCAACCAATGGAAATACTGCACGATGATGGGATCGTTCAGGCGGTACTGCTCGCGCAGGAAGGCGATGACCTCGGGGTCACGCTCCTCGCCGGCCATCACCAGCACCGGATCGCCCGGCAACAGCTTCTGCAGCGTGAACACGAAGACCGACACCAGCAGCAGCGTCGGAATCGCGATCAGGATGCGGCGCAGGACGAAGGAGAGCATTGCACGGACCTCTGGCGGGGAACGGGGGAGGCGGGCGCCTGACACACAGGCGCCCGCCGGTGACAGGTCAGTCCCGCCGGACGCCAGCCAGGCGGATCATCCCGTCAGGGTACGGCACGAAGCCCGACACGCTGTCGCGCAGCGCCCACAGCCAGGTGGGGTGGTACAGGTAGATGATCGGCAGCTCGGCCATCAGGATCTCCTGCGCCTCGGCATAGAGCGCCCGGCGCGCGTCCATGTCCGACGCCGTGCGGGCCTCGTTCAGCAACCGGTCCACCTCTTCGTTGCAGAACCCGCTGTCATTCAGCCCACCGTCGCAGGTGACGAAGGCATGCAGGTTGCCGTCCGGATCGGTCCGGCCCGACCAGCCCACCTGGCTGGCCTGGAAATCGCCCGCCGTCTGCGCCGCCAGCAGCGAGGCGAACTCGGTCGCCCGCAGGCTCACGTCGAAGCCCGCCTCGGCGACCATGGACTGGATCACCTGCATCAGCTGCGTCTGCACCGGGTTGTTGGCCATCTGCACCTCGACCTCCAGCCGGTCGATGCCGAGCTCGTCGAGGATCGCGCGCGCGGCCTCCACATCCCGGCCCTCCACCGGGAAATTCTCGTCATACCAGGGCGAGGTGGACGGCACATGCTGGTTGCCCGGCAGGAACGCGCCCTCGAACACCACCTGGTTGATGACCTCCCGGTCGATGGCCAGCGAGAACGCCCGGCGCACCTGCGGATCCTGCCCGAACGGCGTCTCCGAGCGTTCGCCATTGGCCACGTTCACCGTGATCCCCTGATAGCCGAGGCCCACCGCGCTCTCGAACAGAAGGCTGGCGTCGCCCTGCACCTGCGGCACGTCGGACGCCGCCAGCCGCTCCAGCATGTGGATGTCGCCCGAGCGCAGATTGGCCAGCCGCACCGAGGTGTCGGGCATCGGAATGAACACCAGCCGCTCCAGGTGATAGCTGTCCGCATCCCAGTGATCGGCGAACTTCTCCAGCACGATCCGGTCCTGCTGGACCCGCTCCACGAACGAGAACGGCCCCGAACAGACCGGGTTCGTCGCCAGATCCAGCCCGAGCTCCTCGGCCGCGGCGGGCGACAGCATCATGCCCGCGCGGTCCGACAGCTGCGCCAGCAGCGTGGCGTCGGGCGCGCCCAGCGTGAAGACGACCTCGAACTCGTCCGTGGCCGCGACGCTCTCCACCGAGGCGAGTTCGGACCGCCGCCGGCTCTCGTCCAGGGTCTGCGAGCGGTCGATGTTGAACACCACCGCATCGGCGTTGAAGGGCGTGCCGTCGTGGAACACCACGTCCTCGCGCAGCCGCATGGTCAGCTCCAGACCGTCATCGGACCAGGACCACTCGGTCGCCAGCTCGGGGATGAACTCCAGATCGGGCGTGATGTTGATCAGCTTGTCGCACAGCGACTCGAACACGATTCGGCCCACGAAGGTCCGCGCCTGGTCGGTGTCCAGCGCGTCGGGGTCCTCCTGCAGGCCGATGCGCAGCTCGGTCGCCAGCGCCGGGCCCGCCATCGCGGCGGAGGCCAGCAGCGAGGCGTAAAGGGTGCGTCTGATGGTTGGCCAGGTCATGGAGCAGTCTCCCTGTTGTGGTTGGGGTCGTGGGACTTTGCGGTCGCGGCGCGCCACAACGCGAACCGCGCCTCGGCCGCGGGGCTGCGGGTGCGGGCGACCAGCGCCGAGATTTCGGGCGCCGGCAGCCGGGTCCAGTGGTGGCAGGCCACCCGAGCACCGCCGGCCTCGGTCAGCACCGGCGGCGTTGTGGCGCATATCTCGGTGGCGAAGGGGCAGCGCGTGTGGAACCGGCACCCCGGCGGCGGGGCGGCGGGCGAGGGCAGGTCGCCCCCCAGCACCCCCTCCGTCGCCCCCCGCGCGCCCGGATCGGGCACCGGGATCGCGCGCAACAGCGCCCGGGTGTAGGGGTGGCGGGGTGCCGTGAACAGCGCCTCGGTCTCGGCCAGCTCCACCACCTCGCCTAGATACATCACCGCCACCCGGTCGGCCATGTGCCGGATCACCGCCAGATCATGGGCGATCACCACCAGCGTCAGCCCCAGATCGCGCTTCAGATCCTCCAGCAGGTTCACGATCTGCGCCTGCACCGACACGTCCAGCGCCGAGACAGGCTCATCCCCCACCAGAAGCTTCGGCTCCGACGCCAGCGCCCGCGCAATACAGATCCGCTGCCGTTGCCCGCCCGAGAATTCATGCGGATACCGGTCCGCATGCTCCGGCCGCAGCCCCACGCGGCGCAACAGCTCCGCCACCCGCGCCCGCAACGCCCCGCCCGACAGCCCCCGGTGCAGCCGCAACGGCTCCCCCACGATCCGCTCCACCGTCATCCGCGGGTTCAGCGACGAGAACGGGTCCTGAAAGATGAACTGCATCTCCGCCCGCAAGGCCCGCATCGCGCCGGCCCCAAGCCCCGTCAGCTCCCGCCCGTCATAATGCACCGAGCCCCCGCTCGGCTCGATCAGCCGCAGAAGCAACCGCGCCAGCGTGGACTTCCCGCAGCCGGACTCGCCGACAATCGCGAATGTCTCCCCCCGCCGGATCCGCAGGTTCACCCCATTGACCGCATGGATGGTGGTCGCCTTCTGCAACAGGCCCCCGCCCGTCACGAACCGCTTCTGCAGATCGCGCGCCTCCAGCAACACGTCGCTCATGCCGCCCCCCGCGCCAGATGCTCCTCCAGCGGCGCGCGCAGGCAGGCATGGGCATGCCCGTCCGCCCCCTGCACCATCGGCGGGCGCCGCGCATCGCAGGCCGCCACCGCGAACGGACAGCGCGAGGCGAACCGGCACCCCGGCGGCATCGCATCCGGCACCGGCACGCTGCCGGGAATGGTCAACAACCGCCCCGACCGCCCGGCGATGGCGGGCATCGAGC
Source organism: Paracoccaceae bacterium (assembly GCA_007121055.1). Lineage (GTDB taxonomy): Bacteria > Pseudomonadota > Alphaproteobacteria > Rhodobacterales > Rhodobacteraceae > Rhodobaculum. Next base: position 9,100 of record SKMM01000322.1, read on the forward strand.
CCATCAGCCCCAGCGTATAGGGATGCTGCGGCGCGTCGAAGATCTGCGCCACCGGCCCCTGCTCGACCACGCGGCCGGCATACATCACCGCCACCTCGTCGGCGATCTCGGCCACCACCCCCAGATCATGCGTGATCATCATCAACGCGGTGCCCGTCTCGCGCTGCAACTCCCGCATCAGCTCCAGGATCTGCGCCTGGATTGTGACATCCAGCGCCGTGGTCGGCTCATCGGCAATCAGCAGGGCAGGGCGGTTCGCCAGCGCCATGGCGATCATCACCCGCTGCCGCATCCCCCCCGACAACTGGTGCGGATAATCCCCCAGCCGCTTTTCCGCCGCCGGCATCCGCACCCGGCGGAACATCTCCAGCGCCCGCTCCCGCGCCTCCCGCACGCCGCAGCCCGTATGGCGCCGCACCGCCTCGGCCACCTGATCGCCCACGGTGAACACCGGGTTCAGCGAGGTCATCGGCTCCTGAAAGATCATCGCCATCCCGTTGCCGCGTAGATCCGCCATCCGCGCCTCGGACAACCCCAGCAGATCCTCGCCCCGGAACCGGATGCGCCCCGAACTCACCTGCGCGCTGCGCTTCGGCAACAACCCCATCGTCGCCAGCGCGGTCACGGACTTGCCGCAGCCCGACTCGCCGACCACACACAGCGTCCGCCCCGCCGGGATCGAAAGCGACACGCGGTCGATCAGGTCCACCGGCTGGCCGCGGAACTGGATCGACAGATCCTCGATGGACAGAACCGGCTCAGCCATCGGGCAATCCTTCCAGGGAGGTCTGGCGCAACAGCGCCTCGTTCAGCGACAACAGATGCGCCCGCATCGCGTCCCCCGCCGCCACCGGGTCATGGGCGGCAATCGCATCCCGGATCGCCCGGTGCTGCTCCTGATACAGCGCAAACGGCACGCCGCCCCGCGCGCGCTCCCGCAGCGCCTGCCAGCGCGGATCGCGCCGCGCCCCGTCCAGCGCGTCGAACAGCGCCAGAAACATCCGGTTGCCCGTCGCCCGCGCGATCTCGCGGTGCAGCGCGCTGTCCCACAGTTCGCGCTCGTCGGCATCCTCGGTCGCGTCCAGCCGCGCCACCAGCGCACTCACCCGCCCGATGGCTTCGGGGCTGGCCCGCAGGGCGGCGAGCTGCGCGATCTGCGGCTCCAGCCGCAGCCGCACCTCCATCACCTGCAGCGGGTCCACCGGCGCCTCCGCCCGGTCGGCCGGCGTGCCCCCGCCCTGCCCCGCCTGCGGGCCGGCATAGGTCCCCGCCCCCTGCCGGCGCCA
>SKMM01000327.1 GCA_007121055.1 Paracoccaceae bacterium
CCCGACGTCTATGTCGAGTGCGAGACCTGCAAGGGCAAGCGCTACAACCGCGAGACGCTGGAGGTGCTGTTCAAGGGCAAGTCCATCGCCGATGTGCTGGACATGACGGTGGAGGACGCGCAGGGGTTCTTTTCCGCCGTACCGTCGATCCGCGAGAAGATGGACGCGCTGGTGCAGGTGGGACTGGGCTACATCAAGGTGGGGCAGCAGGCCACGACCCTGTCGGGGGGCGAGGCACAGCGGGTGAAGCTGGCGAAGGAGCTGTCGCGGCGGTCCACCGGGCGGACGCTGTATATCCTTGACGAACCCACCACCGGGCTGCATTTCGAGGATGTGCGCAAGCTGCTGGAGGTGCTGCATGAACTCGTGGCGCAGGGCAACACGGTGGTGGTGATCGAGCACAACCTCGACGTGATCAAGACCGCCGACTGGATCATCGACATCGGCCCCGAGGGCGGTGACGGCGGCGGGCGGATCGTGGCCGAGGGCACGCCCGAGGCGGTGGCCGGGGTCGAGGCCAGCCACACCGGCCGCTACCTGCGCCCGATGCTGACCCCCCGGCGCACGGCGGCGGAATGAGCCTGCCCCCGCAGGCCGCTGACCCGGACCCGGCCGAGGGTCCCGTGCGGCTGTTCATGGCGGCCGACCGGACGGTGTTCCGCCATGTCCCGGCGGTGGTGAACTCGGCGCGGGCGGTGACGTCGCGGCCGATCGAACTGGGCCTCGTCACCCAGGGCGTGTCCGAGGCCGAGTGGGACCGGCTGCGGGCGAAGTTTCCGGGCCTGTCGATCCGGTGTTTCGCGCTGGACGCGGCGGCGCTGGGCGGGCTGCACTACAAGGCGAGCATCACGGCGATGTCTTATGCGCGGCTCTTCATGCCGGATCTGGTGGACTGGCCCCGCTATGTCTATCTCGACACCGACGTGCTGGTGCTGCGCGACCTCGCCGAACTGCACGACACCGACCTGGGCGGCCGGCCCGCGGCGGGGGTGTTCGAGCGGGAGGGGCGCACAAGGTTCAATGGGGGTGTGCTGCTGGTCGATGCGGAGGCCTGGCGGCGCCGGGGGCTGGGGGAGACGATGCTGGACTACGCCCGGACCCACAGGCCGCAGGAGGCGGATCAGGACTGCATCCTCGCGGTGATCGGGCCCGAGCTGCTGGCGCTCGACCGCTCCTGGAACCGGACCATCGCGGCCGCCTGGGGCCCGCCCATCGAGGACCCGGAGCGGTTGCTGGCCGAGGCGGCGGTGCTGCATTTCGTCATCGGGTTCAAGCCGTGGAACCTGGGGCGGCGCTACATCCCCCGCGCGATCCTGGCCGTCTATGACGCCCATGCCGATGCCGCGGGCCTGCCGCGGCACTGGTCGAAGGAGGCGTGGCTGCTGGCCTGGCAACTCAGGGCGCTGTGGAGGACCCGGCACAAGCGGCGTGGCCCGGGTGCGGCCGGTGTGGCCCTTGGCAGCCGCTGAGCGGGAGGGGCCCATGCCCGCAGCCGAGCCCGTGCGCCTGTTCATGGCGGCCGACCGGATGGTGTTCCGGCATGTGCCGGCGGTGCTGAACTCGGCCCTGGCGGTGACGTCGCGGCCGATCGAGCTGGGGCTGGTGACCTCCGGCGTCTCGCAGCGGCACCGGGCGCGGCTGGCGCGGAAGTTCCCGACGCTGAGCATCACCTTCCACGACTTCACCGAGGAAGGGATGGTGTCGCGGCTGCCGCGCCGCTTCCACCTCTCGCCCATGGCCTATGCGCGCCTGCTGATGCCGTCGCTGGTGGACTGGGACCGCTATGTCTATCTGGACGTCGACACGCTGGTATTGCGCGATCTGGCGCAACTCTACGACACACCGCTGGAGGGCCGGCCGGCCGCCGCTGTCTATGAAAGCAACCACGCGGGTTTCAATTCCGGGGTGCTGCTGGTGGATGCGCAGGCGTGGCGCGCGCGCGAGTTGGGGCCGAAGATGCTGGCCCATGCCCAGGCCTTGACCCGTGCCAGCAATCCCCTGAAGCTCGCCGACCAGGCCTGCCTGAACGCCGTGCTGGGCCCCGAGATCCTGCCGATCGACGGCAGTTGGAACCGGCTTGTGGATCCGATCTGGACCCCGCCCATTGCGGATCCCGAGCGCTTCCTGGCCGACACCGGGATCGTGCACTTCATCACCGGCTTCAAGCCGTGGAACATCGGGCGGTTCCTGCTGCCCGCCCCGATCATCGCCGCCTACCGCGCCCATGCCGACACGGCCGGGCTGCCGGTCCGGCCGGTCAGGGAGGCCATCAAGCTGGCGTGGCTGCTGCGCTTCCTCTGGCTGACCCGCAAGACGCGGGCCAAGACCCGGCGGCTCAGCGCGTCCGGCAGGTGTTGATGCCCAGCAGGCTGTAGAGCGCGCAGCTGCCGAACAGGCCGGTGGCCAGCGGGATCACGCCTAGCAGGTAGAGCCAGTTGAAGCTGCCCTCGGGGTTCAGGAAGAAACCGACGATCAGGGCCGATCCGACGAGGATGCGGGCGAGGCGGTCGATGGTGCCGACGTTGCGGGTGAACATGGGGGGCTCCGGACACAGGGGTTGCCGACTGGAGAATGGGGGACGCGGGGCGGCCGCGCAATGGCGCCGCTGGCGACGGGCGCATCTGTCGCATTGGGACGGGCCGGTGCGGCCGGGGCCGCGCGGCTTGCCCCGCGCCGGGGCCGAGGGGGCTCGATGCCCCCGAGGC
>SKMM01000402.1 GCA_007121055.1 Paracoccaceae bacterium
CACCACCTCCGCCCCGGCTCGCACCACCTCCAGCCGGCCGCGACGCAGGACCTCCACCCCCACCGCGCGCCGCCCCTCGAACACCACCCGCAGCGCCTCGGCGCGCATCAGCCGCAGCCGGCCCGTGCGCTGCGCCGGCCGCAGATAGGCCGCGGCCGTGGACCAGCGCCGGCCGCGCCAGATCGTGGCCTCCATGGGGCCGAACCCCTCCTGCTGGCGGCCGTTGTAATCCTCGGTCACCGGGTATCCCGCCTGACGCCCGGCCTCCACGAAGGCCGCAAACAGCGGGTTGTCCCGCGGGCCCCGGGTGATGTGCATGGGCCCGTCGGTGCCCCGCCAGTCCGGATCGCCCCCCTCACCGGCCGCGTGCCAGCACTCCAGCCTGCGGAAATACGGCAGCACATCGGCATGGCCCCAGCCCTCGGCCCCGACCTCGGCCCAATTGTCGAAATCGGCCGGGTGGCCGCGCACCCACACCATCCCGTTGATGGAGGACGAGCCCCCCACCACCTTGCCCCGCGGGCAGGCCAGCCGCCGCCCGCCCAACCCGGCCTCGGGCTCGCTGGAAAACCCCCAGTCATAGCGCGCCATGTTCATGGGATAGGACAGCGCCCCGGGCATGCGGATGAAGGGGCCCACATCGGAGCCGCCCGCCTCGATCACCAGAACGCTGCGCCCCGCCTCGGCCAGCCGCGCGGCCACCGCCGCCCCGCCCGAGCCCGAGCCCACCACCACGAACTCCGCTTCCATCGCGCCCCCTCCGCGCCGCCCGCCTCAGCGCGCCATGGCGCGCAGAAAGGCCGGGCGGGCCTGCAGGCGCTTGAGATAGGCCTCCAGCTTCGGCTCGGACACGGGAAAGCCCGCGACCCTTGCCCACACCCCGCAATGGGTCAGCAGGATGTCCGGAACCGTCATCTGCCCGCCCATCAGGAAGTCGCCCCCCATCCGCGCCACCAGCGTGGCCTGCGACCGCGAGAACTCCCACTTCAGCGAGTCCTTCACCGCCGCCTGCCGCAGCTCCTCGGGCAGCACGAAACTGTGCCGCGCGGCCATCCACAGCGCCGCGTCGAACTCGTCCAGCAGGAACTGCGTCAGGCTGTCCTGCCGCGCGCGGTCCAGCGTGCCGGCGGGAAAGGTCAGCGCGCCGTGCTTGTCGGCCAGATACTGGATGATCGCGGTCGAATCGGTGATCGGCGTGCCGTCCTCCACCAGCACGGGGACCTTGCCCGCGGGATTGAAGCGCGCCACCCCGGGGCTGCGGGGGTTGGCGGGCACATGCTCATAGGGCTGGCCCAGTTCCTCGAGCATCCACAGGACGCGCGCGGCCCGGCTCTGGCTGCTGCCGATGACGGTGTACATGGGGCTCTCCTATCGGGCGCGGGCCAGCATGGCCACGCGGATCAACGCACGCTCCATCAGCGCCATGGCCGGCGCCCGGCTGGCCGAGCGCAGGGCCAGATCCGCCTCCAGCAGCACCGACAGCGCCGCCTCCAGCCGCGCGGCGGTCCAGCCGCGCAGCTGCCGCTGCATCCGCTCGCGCGCGCGGAAATTCCGAACCTCCGCCAGGCCCCGCCCCCCCGGATTGGCCAGCGCCGCGTGCAGGAGGCGAAAATGCCGCCCCGCCCCGATCGCCAGCGCCACCGGCGTCACGCCCTGCGCCGCCAGCCGGCGCAGCACCGGCGCCAGATCCCCTGCCCGCCCCTCGGCCACGCAGTGCAGCGCCTCGTCCAGCGCCGCCTCCACCGACACCGGCGCACAGGCCGCGATGTCCTCCGGCCCCGGCGGCGCGGTCTCACCCAGCCGGTACAGCGCCAGCTTCTCGACGGTCTGGCGCAGATCCCCGGGCTCGAGGCTCAGCGCCAGCGCCATCAGATCGTCCATCGCGGGCCCCGAGGGCACCGGCACACCCGCGGCCCGCAGCATCCCCTCCACCTCCTCTCGGCCCGGCGGATCGTCGAACAGCGGCAGCGCATGCGCCGCCCGGTGCCCCTCGAACAGCTTGCGCAGGGCCGAGGCGGGCCGCAGCTGCCCCGCCGTCACCACCAGCCGCGCGTCGCCCGCCCGCCAGTCCTCCAGCGCCGCCTTCAGTGCGGGCGCGGCCGCGTCGCCCGCGTCCTCCACCACCACCGCCCGCGGCCCGGGAAAGAACCCCTGCGCCCGCAGCGCATCGGTGACCGCCGCCGGGTCGCGGCGCAGATCGGCCCCCGACAGGCGCACCAGCCGCATCTCCGCCTCCGCCCCGGGGCCGGTCAGCGCCGCCACCGCCTCGGCGCGCTTCAACGCCACCCGCATCGGGTCCGCGCCATAGATCAGAAGGCCCGGCCACCCGCCCGGCGGGGCCGCCCACAGCTGGGCCGCATCGCGCAATGCAAGCTTCACGTGCCCTCGGCCCAGTCGCCTGCGGTGGCGATCAGCTCCGCCGCCACGGCCTCGGCCAGCATCTCCGCCACCCGCAGCTCCGCATCCTCGGCCGCCGCGCGAATCGCCAGGGGCGAGCTTGTCCGCGCATAGCCCGCAAACCGCTCGGCGCGGCCCTGCAGGATCGGGGTCTCCTCCCCCTCGGGCGTCAGGGTCCAGACCAGCCGGCCCACCATCTGCCCCCGCGTCTCGCCCACGCCGGGCGCGGGGCCGCGGCGCTCGGGCGTGATCGCCAGGCTCCAGCCCAGCCGCCAGCCGGGCGTCGAGGGCGCGCCCAGCCGCG
>SKMM01000153.1 GCA_007121055.1 Paracoccaceae bacterium
CTCCCCCCGGGAGGGCGCTTGCCACCGTTCCAAGACGCTCAACGGTTGGAGGGGCGTGGCCGGCATAAACCGCCGCCGCCCCAGCGTGCCGAGGCGCCCTCCCAGGGTCGGGCGCGGCCCTCCGCACCCGGCACCAGCCAAGGCTTTCCCGCCTGAAACCCGAGGTCAGCGGCCGCCTAAAGCCCCCCCGCCTCCGAGATGAACGCCACGATCGCGTCCACCCCGCGCCCCTGCCGCAGGCTCGCCATCACCACTGGTCGCGCGCCCCGCGCCGCCCGCGCATCGGCCTCCAGCAGCGCCGCATCCACCCCCACATGGGGCGCCAGATCCACCTTGTTCACCACCAGCAGGTCCGAGCGCGCCAGCCCCGGCCCCTTCTTGCGCGGAATGTCCTGCCCCGCGGCCGTGTCGATCACATAGATCGTCAGATCCGCCAGTTCCGGGCTGAAGGTCGCGGCCAGATTGTCCCCCCCGCTCTCGATGAACACCACATCCAGATCCGGCAGCTTGGCCCGCAGGTCCGCCACGGCGGCGAGGTTGATCGACGCATCCTCCCGAATCGCGGTGTGCGGGCAGCCCCCCGTCTCCACCCCCCGGATGCGCTCCAACGGCAGCGCCTGCGCGCGCATCAGGAACTCCGCATCCTCGGCGGTGTAGATGTCGTTGGTGATGACGGCCAGCGACCAGCGATCCCGCATCGCCTTGCACAAAGCCTCGGTCAGCGTGGTCTTGCCCGCCCCCACCGGCCCCCCGATGCCCACCTTCAGCGGGCCGTTCGCGCTGCGGGCACGGGCCTCGCGCGCCATACTCACGTCCTGCACAGCCGCACCTCCATCACCTCATGCTGCAGGCTCGCCAGATCCGCCCGGAACGCGGCCGAGCCGAGATCCTCGGGCCCCGCCCCCGCCGCCTCCTCGGCCAGCCGCAGAATCAACGGCTGCAGCGCCAAAAGCACCCGCTGCCCGTCGCCCTGCCCCAGCGGCACCAGCCGCACCGCGATCTGGATCAGGTTGCAGGCCTGCGCCTGCAGCCACAGCCCCGCCACCTCGGCGGGCTCCAGCCCCAGCCCCCGCGCCGCGCGCCCCACCACCAGCGGCAAGGGCGCCGGCGCCACTTCGACGCCCAGCGCGCCGACGGCGGCGGCAAAGGCCGCGCCCTGCGCCTCCGTCTCCTCCAGCCGCTCGCGCGCGGGCGCCAGCGCGCGGGCCAGATCGTCCAGCCCCGACTCCGGTCCCGAGTCCGGGCCCCTCAACGCCAGGCACAACAGGATCGCATCCGACCGCCCGGCGCCCTGCGCCAGACAGCCCTCCAGCCATCCGCGCAAGGCCTCGGCCGTCCCGACCTCCCCCGCCGCAATGGCCCATTCCAGCCCCTGGGAATAGGCAAACCCCCCCACCGGAAAGGCGGGCGAGAGCCACTGCGCCAGGACCAGCCGCGCCGGGATCATTCCCCGCCGCCGTCCCCGCCGAAATCGCCCGCGTCCAGATGCGCCCGCTGCCGCGCCGCCTCGCTGGCCGAATGGGACTGGTCCCCATGCGAGTGCCCTCCATGCGCATGCCCCATCGTGCGGCCATGCCCATAGGCGCCGCCTTCGGGGCGGAACGGCCCCTCGAACCGCTCCACCGTGGCCCCCAGCCCCCGCAGCATCTCCTCCAGCACATGGTCGTGGCGGATCACCAGCCGGTCCGCGCCGATCTGGCAGGGCGTGTGGCGGTTCCCGATGTGCCACGCCAGCCGCGGCAGAACCGGCCCCGTGACGGCCACCAGAGGCTCGGCCGCCGCCACAACCTCCACCAGCCGCCCGTCCTCCAGTTCCAGCGCGTCGCCATCCTCCAGGCTGACGGTCTCCGGCAGGTCCACCACGAACTGCAGTCCGCCATCCGCCGTCAGCCGCTTGCGGCGCAGGAACCGCGCCTCGTAATCCAGCGTGATCCGGTCGGCGGCGCGGGTCCATTCGCCGGCGCGGCGCAGGGCCGGCGCAGTGGGGGCGGGATGCGGCATGGCTCGTCTCCGTCTGAACTGGCCCAAGTCTTGTCCGGCCCGGCCCCGGCCCGCAACCCGCCTCAGAACAGGAAATAGCGCTGCGCCAGCGGCAGCTCGGTCGCGGGCTCGCAGGTCAGAAGCTCGCCATCGGCGCGCACCTCGTAGAGCTCCGGGTCCACCTCGATCTTGGGCATGGCGTCGTTCAGCACCATGTCGGCCTTGCCGATCCCCCGGCAGCCCTGCACCGCCACCACATCCTTGCGCAGCCCCAGGGCCTCCCCGATCTCCGCCTCCAGCCCCGCCTGCGACACGAACACCACCGCAGACCGCTCCACCGACCGCCCCAGCGCCCCGAACATCGGGCGCGAATACACCGGCTGCGGCGTGGGGATCGAGGCGTTGGGGTCGCCCATCTGCGCACAGACGATGGTGCCGCCGATCAGCACCATGTCGGGCTTCACCCCGAAGAACGCGGGCGACCACAGGCACAGATCGGCGCGCTTGCCCACCTCGATGGAGCCCACATGCCGGCTGATCCCATGCGCGATCGCCGGGTTGATGGTGTATTTCGCGATGTAGCGCCGGACCCGCAGATTGTCGTTGTCGCCCTGCTCCTCGGCCAGCCGCCCGCGCTGCAGCTTCATCTTGTGGGCGGTCTGCCAGGTGCGGATGATGACCTCGCCCACCCGCCCCATGGCCTGGCTGTC
>SKMM01000391.1 GCA_007121055.1 Paracoccaceae bacterium
CCTGTACAGACGGTGCCGCAAGTACCCGCACCAGCGGACACGAAATCACCGACACTCGTCTGAAGGATGCCTGCAATGGCTCCCGTATCGAAGCCGCCGAAGTTCTCGCTTGCAATACGCTCGGAAGAACCCAGGAAGATATTTTGGGCGTCGGTGGCGCCAGAAATGTTAACGGGGCGGCCGTTGTTGGTCAAATCACCCCAAGAACTGACATTCACGCTTGCTGTAAGTGCCTGCGCCGACCTCGCGGCCATGGCGGTAAACGCAATGGCCATCAGCGGCCCACTCAAAATTTTCATGGTCACTCTCCCACGAACCGCACAACCCACACTGGGCTACGCTATCACGATTTGGAAGGTAGGCGGAAATCGGGACAAATGAAAGCAAAATCGAGGTTAAACGAACTTTCCCCAAGCACTCCACCACAGGTTGTAAAGATCACAAAGACAGAGACCCCCATTTTAGCGCTTCGCACGCAATAAACGCCATCAGTCTGTTGCCGAAATGGAAAAACGGCTGTGTCGTCCTTGGGTGGCTTGACCGGCGCCTGTGACGCCTGCAACGCCCCAAGGGTCGGCATCGACCATCAGAGGCACCAGCCCGCGCCGGGCTGGCGCCCCATGTCCGACCCGCAAACGAAGAGCCGGCGAGGGTCTCATGCGGCTCCATGATCCGGCATTGTGATCCGGCCGCTCAAGCAGAAACCGCGGCCCCACAAGAGCGGGGCCGGCCGGAGCGATGCGGCCCCGGCTGGCCATGGGCCCGTCTCGAAGGGCAGCCGCGGTCGGGTCTGTTCACGCGCCTTTCATCAAGGTGGCGGATCGGACCCCAATCGGAGGCGGACGTATCCGATGGCGACGATCCACCAGGGACGCTACCCCACCACCGGCTCGACGGTCGCGGTCAGCCAGCGGGCATGGGCGACCATGCGGGCGTCCTCGTGCTGCTGGCCGACGAGTTGCACGCCGACAGGCAGGCCGCCGACGCCCAGCATCGGCATCGTCACCGAGGGGGCGAACAGCATCGAACTGGGCGCGTTGAACACGAAATCGCCCGTGGGCCGCGGCTTCAGCGGCTCGCCGGGCACGTCCCCGCCCCATAGCGGCGCGGGGCCGGGGCAGGAGAGGGTCAGCACCGCATCCGCCACGCCAGCCAGCGCCTTGTGCCGCGTCTGCGCGATGCGCCGCTCCACCAGCAGGGCTTCGTATTCGGGGACGGTCATCTTCATCGCCTTCTCGACGATGGTGCGGGCGCGCTCGCTCACGCCGTTGCCGTGCTCGCGGATCAGGTTGGACTGATACCAGCGATTCTCGAAGGCGGTGATCGCCCCGCACAGCGCGCGGCCCTGCGCAATGGCCTGCTCCAGCGCCTCGACCAGCGGATGATCGCGGCGGCGGATGATCTCGACCCCGGCAGCGGCGAGGCTGTCGACCAGCGCCTCGAACGCGCTGCGGGTGGCCGCGTCGATCTCGGGCCAGCCTTCGGTTTCCAGCACGATCACTCGGCCCAGCGGCGCGGGGGCGGGCGGTGCGTCCGGCCCCGACAGCGCCATGAAGCCGCGGTCGCCGCCGGCGCGCTTCGCGATCTCGATGGCGACCTGCCACATGTCCTCCAGCGTGCCGGCATGGGGGCCGTGGGTGCTCTGACTGGTGGCCTGCCGCTCGCCGCGGTTGATCGCGCCCTGCGTCGGCTTGAGCGCGAAGTTGCCGCAATAGGCGGCGGGGCGGATGATCGAGCCGCCCACCTGACTGCCGATGGCCGCGGGGATCATCCGGGCGCCCACCGCTGCGGCCGAGCCCGAGGACGAGCCCCCCGCCGTGCGCGCGGGGTCGAAGGGGTTGGTGGTGGCGGGGGGGTGGGAGCCGCCGAGTTCCGCCGTCGTCACCTTGCCGAGGATCACCGCACCGGCCTCGCGCAGGGCATGCACGGCGATGTTGTCGCGCTTGGGGAAGTTCCCCTTCATCGCGTCGCAACCCATCTCGGTGGGGAAGTCGAACGTCTCCAGCAGATCCTTGATCCCGATGGGCATGCCGTCGATGGGGGAGAGCGGGCGGCCCGCCTTCCAGCGGGCCGTGCTCTCGTCGGCGGCAGCGCGGCCCGGCGCGGGGTTCCAGTTGACCCATGCCTTCACCACCGGCTCGCGCTCGGCGATGGTCTCGAGGCAGCGCTCCAGATAGGCCCGCGGCGTGTCGCGGCCCTCGGCGAAGGCGGTGCGGGCGTCGTGGAAGCTCAGCGCGCGGAACTGGCGCGGATCGTAGCTCGGGGTCTGGGCCATGCTGTCTCCTCCTCGGGGGTACGGGTCCGCCGGGCTTGCTCGGGGTCAGGCGTGGGCAGCCTCGGCAGTGGCGTGGTCGTAGAGGTGGCACTCTACCATCGCGGCGCCCGGTTGCGGGATCGGGCGCGGCACGCGGGCGCTGCACAGCCCCAGCGCCTTGGGGCAGCGGGGATGGAAGGTGCAGCCGGCGGGCGGATCGACGGGGTTGGGAAAACTCGCGCCCAGCTGCATCTGCGGCAGGCCGAGCTCCGGGTCCGGCGTCAGCACCGAGTCGAGCAGGGCGCGGGTGTAGGGGTGGCGGGGTTCGCGAAACAGCGTCTCGGTGTCGGCCTCCTCGACCACGCGGCCCAGATACATGACCGCCACCCGCGTCGCGATGTGTTCCACCACCGCAAGGTTATGGCTGATCAGCAC
>SKMM01000213.1 GCA_007121055.1 Paracoccaceae bacterium
ACGCAGCCCTCGGCGCGCCGGCGCCGCCCGCCCGGCTTGCCGCCCTGCAGCGCCGCGGGCTGATCCGGCCCGTCACTCACCCGCCCGAGACCACGCCGCACTGGGAACTCACCGCCGAAGGCCATGCCGAGGCCGAGGCCCTGTCGGGTCAACCTCAACCGGGGCCCCAGAGAGGGCCACGCCCATGACCGCCCATGCCACCGCCGAGGCCCCGGCATGATCGCGGCCTTCTTCGACGCGATCCCGGCGATGATCCTGACCACGGGGATTCTGGTGGGCGCCTCGGCCGCGCTTCTGGGCTCGTTCCTGGTGCTGCGCGGCAACGCCATGCTGACCGACGCGATCAGCCATTCCATCGTGTTCGGCATCGTCGTGGTGTGGCTGCTGACCGGCCGGGTGGCGGGCCCGCTGCAACTGCTGGGCGCGGCGGCCACGGGGGTGCTGACCGTGGTGCTGTCCGAGGCGCTGGCGCGCTCGCGGCTGGTGAAGATGGACGCGGCCATCGGGCTGGTGTTTCCCGCGCTGTTCGCCATGGGCGTGATCCTGATCGCGCTCAACGCCCGCGACATCCATCTGCATGTGGAGACCGTGCTGCTGGGCGAGATCGGCTTCGTCTGGCTCCACACCGTCCCTATCCTGGGCCATCGCGTGCCCGTGGCGGTGGCCACGCTGGCGGCGGTGCTGGCGGTGAACCTCGCCTTCGTCCTCGCCCTCTGGAAGGAGTTGAAGCTCGCCAGCTTCGATCCGGGCCTTGCGGCCGCGCTGGGGTTCCTGCCGGGTGTCCTGCACTACGCGGTGCTGACGCTGACCAGCGTCACGGCCGTGGCGGCCTTCGACGCCGTGGGCGCGATCCTGTTCATCGCCTTCGTGATCGTACCGCCCGCCACCGCCTATCTGCTGACGCGGCGGCTGTGGCTGATGGTGGTGCTGGCGGTGGCCCTGTCGGCCGCGGCCTGCGTCGCGGGCTATGCGCTGGCGGTGGCCTGGGACGTGTCCATCGCGGGGATGATGGCCTCCATGACGGGGCTGTGGTTCGCCTTCGCGCTGCTGCTCGCCCCCGACCGCGGGCTGGTCGCGCAGGCGCTGCGGGCCCGCGGCCGGCGGCGCGACCACGACTGCCGGGCGCTGGTGGCGCATCTCTTCACCCACCAGGGCAACCCCGAGATGGCCGAGGAGAACACGCTGCGCGCCCTCACCGACCACCTCGGCTGGTCCGAGCCCCGCGCCCGCGCCGCCATCCTGCGCGCCCATGACCGCGCGCTGGTGGAGCGCCGCGCGGGCCTCCTGACCCTGCGCCCCAAGGGCATCGCCGAGGCCGAGGCCCTGTTCGGCCCCCCGCGCTGAGCCCCCCCGACAGCCCTCAGAGCATCGCCGGTACCACCAGGTCCGGGGGCCGGTGGCCATCGGCGAAGGTCTTGATGTTGATGAGCACCTTCTCGCCCATCTCCAGCCGCCCCTCCTCGGTCGCCGAGCCCATGTGGGGCAGCAGCACCACATTCGGCAGCGCCCGCAGCCGCGGGTTGATCTCCGCCCCGCGCTCGAACACATCGAGCCCCGCGCCGCCCAGCTCCCCCGCCCGCAGCGCCCGCGTCAACGCGTTCTCGTCGATGACCTCGCCGCGCGAGGTGTTCACGATCACGGCCGTGGGCTTCATCAGCGCCAGCCGGCGCGCGCTGAGCAGATGGAAGGTCGCGGGCGTGGCCGGGCAGTTCACCGACAGCACGTCGATCCGTGCGAGCATCTGGTCGAGACTCTCCCACCAGCGCACGCCCAGAGCCTCCTCGGCCTCCAAGCGCAGGCGGCGGCGGTTGTGGTAATGCACCTCCATCCCGAAGGCCTGCGCCCTGAGCGCGACCGCCCGGCCGATCCGCCCCAGCCCGAGGATGCCCAGCCGCTTGCCCCCGATGCGCCGGCCCAGATGCGCGGTCGGCGCCCAGCCGGGCCAGGTCCCCGACTGCGCCTCGGCCATGCCCTCCGGGATGCGCCGGGTGACCGCCAGCATCAGCGCCATGGCCATGTCGGCGGTGTCGTCGGTGACCACGTCGGGGGTGTTGGACACCAGAATTCCCCGCTGCCGGGCGGTTGCCACGTCGATGTGGTCCACGCCGGCGCCGTAATTGGCGATCAGCCGCAGCTGCGGGCCGGCCTGCGCCAGCAGCCCCGCATCGATCCGGTCGGTCAGCGTGGGCACCACCACATCGGCCTCGCGCAGCGCCGCGGCCAGCTCGCCGCGCTCCATCGGCGCGTCCCCGTCGCGCAGGCGGACATCGAACAGCTCGGCCAGCCGGCGCTCCACCGGCTGGGGCAGGCGTCGCGTCACGACAACACTCAGGCGCGGTGCGGACATGCTTTCCTCCCTCGGGTCTTGGCCGGCGGGGCCATCGCTGGCACAGTGTCACCCGATGGCGCGGGGAACAAGCGCCACGGGACGGGCGGGAGGGGCAGCCCCGCCGCCGGAGCAGGCGAAAGGCAGGCGAATGCGGCAAGCGATCGGAGCGGCCCTGGCGGCCGCGGTGGGGCTGTGGACCTGGGGCGGGCCGGCGCCGGCCGAGACCGGCCTGCAGCCCGAGACCGTGGCGGCCCTGCCCGCCACCCGCCCGCAGCCGCGCCCCTACACCCTCGACCTCGACACCGCCCCGCCCGAAGCGGCCGCCCCCGTCGCCACGCCCCCGCCCGCAGCCGCG
>SKMM01000196.1 GCA_007121055.1 Paracoccaceae bacterium
GAACGCATACCGACGCCCACGGCAGACACCTTCACGATCCGGTTGTCACCGGTGACCTCGCCCGCGCCCATCTCCTCGGCCACAGCGCGGACCAGCCGCATGGCATCGGCATAGTCACTGCGCTTGACCGTGAACGTGAAGTCGGTCTGTCCGGCCGCACCCACGTTCTGGACGATCATGTCGACTTCGATGCCTTCGGCGCTGACGGGGCCGAGCATCTTCGACGCGACGCCGGGTACGTCCGGGGCACCCTGGATCGTGATCTTGGCCTCATCGCGCGCAAATGCAATGCCCGAAACGACGGGCTGCTCCATGGCGTCGGTCTCCTCTGTGGTGATCAGCGTACCGCTGCCCGTCTCCTCGAAACTCGACAGGACGCGCAGCGGGATGCCGTACTTGCCGGCGAATTCCACCGAGCGTGGGTGCAGGACTTTCGCGCCGAGACTCGCCATCTCGAGCATCTCCTCGAAGGTGATGCGGTCGAGTCTGCGCGCGCTCGGCACCACCCGCGGGTCCGTAGTGTAGACCCCATCCACGTCCGTGTAGATCTGGCATTCATCTGCGCGCAGTGCGGCCGCAAGCGCGACCGCCGTGGTGTCCGAACCGCCGCGGCCGAGCGTCGTGATGTTGCCCTGCGCATCCACGCCCTGGAACCCGGCCACCACCGGCACGCGGCCGGCTTCGAGATCTTCGCGCAGGCGCTCGGTGTCGATCTTCTCGATGCGGCTGCGGGTGTGGTGGCCGTTGGTGTGAATCGAAACCTGATCGGCCAGGTAGGATCGGGCCGCAATGCCGCGCTCGAGCAGCGCCATGCTGGTCAGGGCGACGCTGACCTGCTCGCCCGAGGCCAGCAGCACGTCGAGCTCGCGCTCGTCCGGTTCCGCCTGAACGGCGTTCGCCAGGTCCACCAGGCGGTTCGTCTCCCCGCTCATGGCGGAGACCACCACCACGACCTGATGGCCGTCCGCGCAGAACCCCGCGACCCGCTCAGCCACCGCCTGAATGCGTTCGACGCTGCCGACCGAGGTACCGCCGAACTTCTGTACGTAGAGCGCCATCGCGTCTCAACCTGCTCCATTGATGCCGGCCTTGTTCCAGGCCTGGTGATTCCGATTTCCGGCCGCAGCGCTCCAGCCTCGGCGACGGCAATGCCGAGGATGGTGACAGCTTCGAGCGGTTGCAAAACGATACTGCTGACAGGCCGCGCGGGGCCGAACTCGCTTGCTCAGGCCGCCTGTTCCGCCACCCATTCGGTGACGCCCTTCAGCGCCGCCGGCAGTGCTTCCGGACGCTCTCCGCCTCCAGCACGTGCCATATCCGGGCGACCGCCACCCCGGGCGCCCACCTGCTCCCCCACCCACTTCACCAGGTCTCCGGCCCGTACCTTGTCGGTGAGATCGGAGGTGACACCGGCGATCAGCGCCACTTTGCCCTCGTGGACGGCTGCAAGAACGATCACCGCCCGGCCGAGTTTGTTCTTGAGCTGATCCAGTGTCGCCAGAAGGGACTTGGGGTCCGCGCCATCCAGCTGCTGCGCCAGCACCTTGATGCCACCCACGTCGACGGCGCTGGCAGCAAGGTCGTCACCCTGCGCCGCGGCAAGCCGGCCCTGAAGCTGGCTGAGCCGCTTCTCCAGCGTGCGATTCTCTTCCAGCAGCGCCTGGACCTTGCGTTCGAGCTCATCCGGGGCCGCCTTGAGGGTCTCGGCGATGCCTTCGAGCAGACGCTCGTTGCGCTCCATCCAGGCAACGGCGCCGGACGCGGTGACCGCCTCGATGCGCCGGATCCCGCTGGCCACGCCCTGCTCGGCGACAATGCGCAGCAGACCGATGTCTCCGGTGCGGCGGACGTGGGTGCCGCCGCACAGTTCCATGGAGAAGCCGTCACCCATGCTCAGCACCCGCACCTGATCGTCGTACTTCTCGCCGAACAGGGCCATGGCGCCGCGCTCGCGGGCGGCATCGAAATCCATGAGCTCGGTGCCCACGTCGGAGTTCTGCCAGATGGTCTCGTTGACCCGGTTCTCGATGGCAGCGAGTTCCGCAGCGGTCACCGGCTGATAGTGGGAGAAGTCGAAGCGCAACCGGTCTTCGGCCACCAGGGAGCCTTTCTGTTCCACATGGGCGCCGAGCACCTCGCGCAGCGCCGCGTGCAGCAGGTGGGTGGCCGTGTGGTGGCGCTCCGTCTCGCGTCGCCCCGGATCGACCGTGACGTGCACGGCGGCGCCGACGTCGAGCGGCCCGCGCACGACGCGGCCGTGATGGACGACGAGGCCCTGCGCGGTCTTCGTGGTGGTGGTGACGACGACCTGCCCGCCCGGCCACGTGATCTTCGCCGCGTCGCCGACCTGCCCGCCGCCCTCGGGGTAGCACGGTGTGCGGTCGAGCACGACCCCGACGTGGCTCCCTTCGCGGGCGCGCTCACCGCGCTCGCCCTCGATCAGGAGCGCCAAGACGGTCGCGTCGGCCTCCTTCGCCTCGAAGCCGACGAACGCGCTCGCGCCATGATCCGCCGCGACGGCGGAGAGGGTGTCGGCGGCGCCGAACATGGCCCCGGTGGCGCGGCCCGCCCGCGAGAGGTTGCGGGCGCGCTCGCGCGCCTCGGCGTAGCCTGCGCGATCGACCTGCACGCCGCGCTCGGCCGCCATCTCGACCGTCAGGTCGAGCGGGAAGCCGTACGTC
>SKMM01000173.1 GCA_007121055.1 Paracoccaceae bacterium
CCGGCTTGCCTGCCTGCGGATCGGCAAGTAGGCTTTGGCCACGCTGCGGCAAACCCGGGGGCTGCCCGGTCAGGTGGGGGCGCGCATGCTCAGGACCGACAGGACGCAGCGGGCCGCGCGCGGCCCGGGCCGGACGGCCTGGCAGCTGGGGGCGGCGGGGGTTCTGGCGATGGGGCTGGTCGCCGCGCTGGCCGCGCAGGATCGCGGCGCGGTGCAGACCCGGCAGTTCGCCGATGGCGGCATCTACGAGGGCAGCTTTGTAGATGGCCGCAAGCACGGGCAGGGCACCTACCGGCTGCCCAACGGATTCGAATACACCGGCGATTGGGTCGCGGGCGAGATGACCGGGCAGGGCGTCGCGCGCTATCCCAGCGGCGCGGTGTTCGAGGGCGAGTTCCTGCGCGGCCACCCCCACGGGCAGGGGCGCATGACCTTCCCCGATGGCTCGGTCCACGAGGGCGGCTGGGAGATGGGGGAGATGGCGGGGCCGGGCGTGCTGCGGCTGGCCTCGGGCGAGACCTTCGAGGGGGAGTTCCGCGACGGGCAGCGCCATGGCCGCGGGGTGATGGAGACGCCCGCGGGCTATGTCTATGACGGCGACTGGCTGGCGGGCGCCAAGACCGGGTCTGCGACGATCACCTACCCCGACGGCTCGGTCTATGTGGGGGCGGTGGTGGATGGGCAGCGGTCGGGCCAGGGGCGGCTGGAGTTGGCCTCGGGCGACGTGTTCGAGGGGGTCTGGGTGGACGGGCTGCTGGAGGGGGCGGGGGTCCTGCGCTTTGCCAATGGCGACCTCTACGAGGGGGAGTTTCGCGCGGGGCAGCGCCACGGGCAGGGGGTGCTGCGGCTGGTGGACGGCGCGGTGCATGAAGGGGGCTTTGCCGAGGACCGCCGCCACGGGCCGGGGGTGCTGACGGCGGCCTCGGGGGTGGTGATCGAGGGGGTCTGGGTGGAGGGCCGGCTGGAGGGGCCGGGCCGGGCCGTGCATGCCGATGGCGCGGTCTACGAGGGCGCGCTGCGCGGCGACCGGCCCGATGGCGAGGGCACCATGCGGTTCGCCGATGGCACCGAACTGTCGGGGATCTGGGACGAGGGCGCCCTGTCGGGGCCCGGCATCGCGCGGTTTGCGGGCGGGGCGGTCTATGAGGGCGGCTTCGAGGGCGGGCGCCGGCACGGGCGCGGGGTGCTGTGGCTGCCCGACGGGTATGTCTATGAGGGCGAGTGGCGCGACGGGATGCGGCATGGCGCGGGCGTGGCCCGCTATCCCGACGGGTCGGTGTTCGAGGGGACGTTCGCGGCGGATGCCCGGCACGGGCAGGGGGTGTTCACCGGACCCGACGGCTTCCGCTACGAGGGCGCCTGGGTCGAGGGGCGTATCGAAGGGCCCGGCCGGGCCACCTATCCCGGCGGTGCGGAATTCGAGGGCACGTTCCGCGACGGCGAGCGCCACGGGGCGGGGGTGCTGCGCTATCCCACGGGCGAGGTCCTGGACGGGATGTGGGAGATGGGGGAGTTCCTGGGGCCTGCCGAGTGAGGGGCGCGGGCCGTGATGTGGTCCTTCCGGGTCCAGGCCTGGGCGCGATCCGGGCGGGGTGGATGTGCTGGGGAGGCGGTTGACGGTCAGGTCTGCCCGTCAACGCGCCATGTCCATGGTCGGACCGAGTCGCGCCCGCCTCAAGGACGCCTGCGGCGCCGGCTGCGCCGGTGGCCCTGCGGGCCATCCTTGACCCGGGCCCGACTCGGCCGGGTGGGGTGTGGGGCGTTCTGGACGGCGGGCGGGGGCGGATGGTCCGATGCCGTCGGCGCCGGGTGGCGATCGGTCCCGGTGGCTGTTGTGTCCCTCGGCGCTGCGGCTGACGGGGTGGGGGCAGATCGAGCGTCGGGGCCGGTGGTGTGGCGGGGCCTCTCCGTGACCCCGTCGATCTGTGCGCAGGCAGCGGCAGGGGGGGGCCAGGGAGGCGGGGAGCGTCCCCAGGGCCGGTCAGGGCCCTGGCAGGCTGCTGAAAATGGAAACGGCAGGGGGTGCGAGGACCACCGTTCATTTCCCACCGTTCGATCCCCGGGAGAAGGGCGGCCCCCGACCCTGGGTGGGCGCTTCGGGACGGCGGGGTTGGGGTGCTTTATGCCAGCCAAGCCCCGCCACCCGTCGAGCGTCCTGCAACGGCGCAAGGCGCCCTCCCGGGGCTGAGGGGGAACCGTCGCGCCAGTGGCGCGGCGCAAGCCCCCCGAAGGGTCGGGCCTCGCCCGGGCTGGTCGCCCGGGCGAGGCCGTGTGGGGAGTGTGCCGAGAACCGGCTTTCTCGTTCGACGTTTGGGCTTGTGATGGTGAGGGGAGAGTCGGCGGGCGGCTAGAGGGCGTCGGCGCGGGCGGCTTCGCGGGCGAGGAGGGCGCGTTTGACGGGCAGGCCCCAGTGGTAGCCGCCGAGATCGCCATTGCGGCGCAGGACGCGGTGGCAGGGGATCAGGGCGGCGATTGGGTTGCGGCCGACGGCGCTGGCGACCGCGCGCACGGCGGTGGGGCGGCCCACGGCGGCGGCGAGGTCGCTGTAGGTGGTGACATGGCCCTCGGGGACCGCGAGCAGCGCCTCCCAGACCTTCAGCCGCAGCGGCGCGCCGAGGAGGTGGAGCGCCACCGGCCCGCCCTCGAACGCCGCGCGCACGGGGGCGGCGACGGCGGC
>SKMM01000185.1 GCA_007121055.1 Paracoccaceae bacterium
GCGGGTCATCCGCATCATGTGGGCGGTGACCACCAGCGTCAGCGTCAGCGCGGGCAGGAAGCCGCGGTAGAGCCGCTCGCCCAGTTCGGCGCCCTCGGGGATGCGGGCCATGGTGGGGAAGAAGCCCGACTGGCCCAGCCACAGGATGAGCACATAGGCCACGAAGAATTCGGGAAACGAGATCGAGGTCAGCGCGCCCGCGTTCACGCCCCGGTCGAAGGGGGAATTGCGCCAGAGCGCGGCCAGAACGCCGAGGATCAACGACAGCGGGATCGCCATGGCCGCGGCGTAGCCCGCTAGGAACAGCGTGTTCAGCAGCCGGCCCCAGATCATGTCGGCCACACGCCGGTCGGGGTTCGCGAGCGAGGCGCCGAAATCCCCCTGCAGCGCGCCGCCGAGCCAGCTCAGGTACCGGACCACGAAGGGCTCGTCGAGGCCGAGCTGGCGGCGGATGGCGGCCACCGTCTCGGGCGTCGCGGCCTGGCCGAGGATGGCCTCGGCGAAGTCTCCGGGCAGCAGTTCTGTCGCCCCGAAGATCAGGAGCGACACGGCCAGCAGCGTCAGGAGCCCGAGCCCCAGCCGCTGAAGGATCATCCAGCCGACATGCGCCACAGGGGCCTCCCGGTCCGGTGGCGGCCGCGGGCGGCGCGCGGTGGGGCCTGGCGGCGCGCTGCGGCATCCGTCGCCGGGGCCCTGCGGGTTTCGACGGGATTGGCAGGCTGCCGAAAAAGGAAGTCTGGCAGCAACCTGTCGGGAAGCCGGTCCTGCTGCTGCATCCTGTCATTGTGGGGAGGGACGCGCCCGACCCTGGGGGGGCGCCTCGGGCGGTTGGGGCTGGTGTGGTTTATGCCAGCCAAGCCCCTCCGACCGCAGTGCGTCTTGTGCCGGTGCAATGCGCCCTCCCGGGGGGAGGGGCGGGCGTGGCCCGGGCTGGTCGCCCGGGCCGGGGCGCTCGGGGAGCGTGGCAGGGAACGGTCTCCCGATATCGCACCAGGCCGGGACTGGACCACGGACTTTTGCAGGCGCCCGTCAGGCTGCTCCGACGCGTTCCGGGCACCGGTCGGCGCCCCGGGATGGACCGCAGGGGCTGTGCAGGCTTGCGGGGGCAGCGCCACCCCGGTCGCCGCCCCGGCGCTGGGCCGGGGCGGGGGGCAGGGACGGGCGGTGGGGCTCAGGCGAACCACCAGCGTTCGATGGCGCGGAAGCCGTCGAGGGTGGTGTTGGAGCCGATCGTGTCGGGGGTCATCACACGGTCCGAGGTGGCCATGACGTAGTTGGCGAAGACGGGGATCACGGTGGCGCCCTCGTCGCGGATGATGCGCTGCATCTCGAAATAGAGCTCGGCGCGGCGATCCTCGTCGAGTTCCGAGCGCGCCTCGAGCATCATCTCGTTGAAGCGCTCGTGCTCCCAGAAGGTCTCGTTCCAGGTGGCGCCGCTGCCATAGGCGGTGGAGAACATCCAGTCCTCGGTGGGCCGCCCGCCCCAGTAGGAGGCGACGAAGGGCTTCTGCATCCAGACATTGGACCAGTAGCCGTCGTTGGGCTCGCGCACCACGTCGATGCGGATGCCGGCCTCGGCGGCGGTCTCGGCGAACAGGACCGAGGCGTCCACGGCGCCGAGGAAGGCCGCGTCGGCGGCGTGCAGCGAGACCCGCAGCGCCTCGAGGCCCGCGTTGCGCAGATGATGGCGCGCGCGGTCGGGGTCGAACATGCGCTGTTCGAGATCCTCGGCGAAGAAGCGGTTGGACCGCCCGATGGGATGGTCGTTGCCCACCACGCCATAGCCGTTGAGGATGGTGTTCAGCATCTGCTCGCGGTCGACGCCGTATTTCAGCGCCAGCCGCACCTCGTTGTCGCTGAACGGGTCGGCCCGGCTGTCCATCGGGAAGACGTAATGCTGGGTGCCGGGGACCGAGATCACCTTCATGCCGGGCGCGCGCTCCAGCAGGTGCACGGTGTTGAGGTCGACCCGGTCGATCACGTCCACCTCGCCCGACATCAGCGCGTTCTGCCGCGCCGCCGGGTCGATGATGGCGAGGATCTGCACGGCGTCGAAATGTGCGTGGCCGTCCTTCCAGAACCCGTCGAAGCGGGTGAAGTTCGCCTCCACCCCCGGGTCGAAGCGGTCGAGCGTGTAGGGGCCGCAGCCGATGCCCTCGGACGGGTCCACCCGGCCGTCGCGGGCGGGCATGATCGGCAGGTGATAGTCCGACATCAGGAAGGGGAAGTCGGCGTTGCCGGCCTCGAGCCGGAAGATCACGACATGGTCGCCGTCGGTCGAGATCTCCACGATCTGGTCGACGATGGGCTTGGCGGCCGAGCCGCTGTCCTCGCCGCGGTGGTGGTCGATGGAGGCCGCGACATCCGCCGCCGTCACCGGCCGGCCGTCGTGGAACTCGACGTCGCGGCGCAGCTGGAAGGTCCATTCGGCGGCGTCCGGCGTGGCCTCCCAGCTTTCGGCCACTTCGGGCGCGAGCGAGCCGTCGGCGGCCACCACCGTGAGGTAGTTGTGCAGGCAGGCGCCCAGCATCTGCACGAAGACCTGGTCCCAGCGGCCGGGGTCGAGCCCGTCGCTGGTGGAGCCGTGGCCGACGCCGAGGCGCAGCACCCCGCCGCGCTGCGGTTCGGCCCGCGCCGGCCGCATCCCCGCCGGCAGGATCAGCGCCGA
>SKMM01000408.1 GCA_007121055.1 Paracoccaceae bacterium
CCCTCCCGTCCAGGCCTGACCGCACCGTCATGGCCTCGGGTCCGCGCCCTCGCCCAATCGGACCCGCACGTGGTTGATGCGGCGCGGGTCGGCGTCCACCACCTCGAAGTCGACCCCCTCGGGGTGCGAGATCACCTCGCCCCGAGCGGGCACGCGACCCGCCAGCACCGCCACCACACCGCCGAGCGTGTCGATCTCGTCACGCGCCTCGTCGGCCACCAGCTGGACACCCAGTTCCACCTCGACCTCCTCCAGCGGCGCACGGGCCTGCATCAGCCACGCCCCGGGCCCCTCGCGGGTCCAGGGGCGTTCGTCGTCGGTGTCGTGTTCGTCCTCGATCTCGCCCACCACCTGCTCCAGCAGGTCCTCGATGGTCACCAGCCCGTCCACCCCGCCATATTCGTCGATCACCAACGCCATATGGGTCCGTTCCGCCTGCATCCGCTGCAGAAGCTTCGCCGCTGGCATCGAGGGCGGCGCATAGATCAGCGGCCGCAGCAGCGGGCGCAGGTCGAACTCGTGGTGGCCGTTGAAGCCATAGCGCAGCGCCAGATCCTTGAGCAGCAGAAGCCCCAGCGGCCGGTCCATCGTCTCCTCATAGACCGGCAGGCGCGAAAACCCGCTGTCGCGGAACGCCGCGAGCAGGTCCGCGCGCGCGATGTCCACCGGCACGCCCACGATCTCGGCCTTGGGCACGGCGACATCCTCCAGCCGCAGCCGGCGCAGCCGCGCAAGGCCCAGCGCCAACACCTGCGCGCCTTCCTGGCCCGCGGCGGCTTCCTCGGCCGGCGAGAAAGCCCCGATCAGCCGGCCGAACAGCCCGCGCTGCCCCTGGTCCTGATCCTCGGTTCTTGTGAAATGGTCGCGATCACGCGCGCTGAGGCGTCGGTCGCGGGATCTGTCCGTCTCCGGATCCGGCGCACGCCGCGCCGTACTCGATCCGCCGTCAGTGTCGCCCATGGCTCCTGTCCGTGTCACCGGCCCATCACGCGAGTCGCTCGCCGGCCGCGTCCTCATATGGGTCCGGCAGACCCAGCTGCGCAAGTATCGCCACCTCCAGACCCTCCATCACCGTGGCCCGACGGTCGCAGACGTGATCATAGCCCAGAAGATGCAAGGTTGCATGAACGATCAGATGGGTCAGATGCGCCTCCAGCGGTTTGCCCGCCGCCTGGGCCTCCGCCACGCAGGTCTCGCGCGCCAGCGCGATGTCGCCCAGCGGTTCAGGGTCGTCGGGCGTTCCCGGATCGGGCCGCGCCGGCGCGTCGGGCGGCCCCAGCTCCTGCGCGGGCCAGGACAGCACATTGGTGGGCGCGGGTTTGCCGCGGAAATCCGCGTTCAGCGCAGCCACGCGGGCGTCCGAGCCCGCCAGCAGCGCGATCTCGAACCCCTCGGCCGGCAACCCCAGATGCGCCAGCGTCGCCCGCGCCGCCCGCTCGGCCAACGCCTCCAGCGCCTCCGCGTCCCAGCCCGGGTCCTCCACCACCACTTCGACGAGCCGAAATGGCGCCTCAGCGGGCGGTGTCATCGCGCTCGTAGGCCTCGATGATGCGCGCGACCAGCGGGTGGCGAACCACATCGGCGGCGGTGAAGTAGGAGAACGACACGCCCTTGATCCCATCCAGGATGCGCTCGGCCTCGCCCAGCCCGGACGTCACGCCGCGCGGCAGGTCGACCTGGCTGCGGTCACCGGTGATGACCATGCGGGACCCCTCGCCGAGGCGGGTCAGGAACATCTTCATCTGCATCGCGGTGGCGTTCTGCGCCTCGTCCAGCACCACGAAGGACCGCGCCAGCGTGCGCCCGCGCATGAAGGCCAGCGGCGCGATCTCGATCCGCCGCTCCTCCATGAGCTTCGCGAGCATCTTGCCCGGCAGGAAATCCCCCAAAGCGTCGTAGAGCGGCTGCATGTAGGGATCGACCTTCTCCTTCATGTCGCCGGGCAGGAAGCCCAGCCGTTCGCCCGCCTCCACCGCCGGGCGCGACAGCACGATCTTGTCCACAAGGCCATCGGCGAACATCGACACGCCCACCGCCACCGCGATATAGGTCTTGCCGGTACCCGCGGGCCCGATGCCGAAGGCCATCTCGTGGGAGAACAGCGCCTCCACATAGGCGCGCTGGGCGGCGGTGCGGGGCTCCACGGTCTTCTTGCGGGTGCGGATCTCCATCCGGCCGGACTGGAACATCTCCAGCTGCTGGCCGGGGCTCGCGGCCCCGCCCGACAGCCGCAGCGCCGCGTCGATGTCGCCGGGCTCCATCGCCCGGCCCTGCTCCAGCCTTGCATAGAGCGCCTGCAGCACGCCCGCCGCGCGGGTCCGCGCCTCGGGCTCGCCCACCAGAGCGATCTCGTTGCCGCGGCGCAACAGTTGCAGGCCCAGCGCATGTTCGATCTGCGCCAGGTTGCGGTCGAATTCGCCGCACAGGTCGATCAGCAGGCGATTGTCTGAGAACTCCAGCCGCGATTCGTGGGCTGCGTCCGGTCGGGGCGGGGGGGGCAGCGCGCTCAGGCCCAAACAAGGCTCCTTGCCAGAGGATTTTCGCGTATCGTGCCAAGCCGCGACCTTCGGCGCAAGCGCCGTGGTCACATGGACCGGGGAATGGCGCCCCGCCGCCTGCGCACCTTCCCAAGCGGACGGGCGGGCGCTACATCTGCAGCCCAACGCGGAGGGGGCAATGGCCGACATTCTGGACCGCATCCGGACCTACAAGCTGCAGGAAATCGCCGCGGGCAAGGCCGACCGGCCGCTGTCCGAGGTGGAGGCCGCCGCGCGCGCGGCCCCCCTGGTGCGCCCCTTCGCCGCGGCGCTGGCCCAAGCGGCCCAGCGCGGCCCAGCGCTGATCGCCGAGATCAAGAAGGCAAGCCCGTCGAAGGGCCTGATCCGGGCCGATTTCGACCCCGCCGCGCTGGCCCAGGCCTACGAGGCGGGCGGGGCCGCCTGCCTGTCCGTGCTGACCGATGCGCCGTCCTTCCAGGGCGCTCCGGAATACCTCGGGCGCGCGCGGGCGGCCTGCAGCCTGCCGGTGCTGCGCAAGGATTTCCTCTATGACACCTGGCAGGTGGTCGAGGCGCGCGCGCTGGGGGCTGACTGCATCCTGATCATCATGGCCGCGATCGACGACGCCTGCGCCGCGGACCTTGCGGCGGCCGCGCGCCACTGGGGCATGGACGCGCTGCTGGAGGTGCATGATGCCGAGGAACTCGACCGTGCGCTGCGGATCGACGCGCCGATGGTCGGGATCAACAACCGCAACCTCAAGACCTTCGAGGTCAGCCTCGACGTCACCCGCACCCTGGCCCCGCGCATCCCCGACGACCGTATGGTCGTGGCCGAAAGCGGACTCTTCACGCCCGAAGACCTCGCCGATCTGGCAGGCCATGGCGCCCGTGCGTTCCTGATTGGCGAAAGCCTGATGCGGCAGGCCAACGTGGCCGCGGCCACCCGCGCCATCCTCGCGCCCGTCCCGGCCCGCGCGCCATGAGCGACCTGACCCATTTCGATGCTGAGGGCGCGGCCCATATGGTCGACGTCTCGGACAAGCCCGCGACCAGGCGCGTGGCGGTGGCCGAGGGCTGCGTGATCATGGCCCCCGCGACGCTGGCGCTTGTGACCGAAGGCCGGGCGAAGAAGGGCGATGTGGCGGGTGTCGCGCGGCTCGCGGGCATCATGGGGGCCAAGCGCACCGCCGACCTGATCCCGCTGTGCCATCCGCTGCCGCTGTCGAAGGTCAGCCTCGACATCACCCCGGACCCCGACCTGCCCGGTTTGCGCCTGACCGCGACGGTCGCCACCACCGGCCCGACGGGGGTGGAGATGGAGGCCCTCACGGCCGTCTCGGTCGCGGCGCTGACAGTCTACGACATGCTGAAGGCGGTGCAGAAGGACATGGCCATCACCGGCATCCGCCTCCTGATGAAGGAGGGGGGACGGTCGGGCCGGTTCGAGGCGCCCGCCGCCGTCCGGTCGGCATGACGCCGCCCTGGCGGCACGGCGAAGCGGGGCCGCGCGCCTCCGCACAGCGGTCCGGCCCGGATGCCCACGGGAGCCCGGCCGCATGATCCCGGTGGAGGAGGCGCTGGAGCGCGTGCTTGCGCTGTCTTCCCCGCTGGGTTCCGAGCAGGTGGCGCTGGCGCAGGCCGCAGGACGGGTGATGACCGCGCCGGCGGTGGCCGCCCGCGCCCAGCCGCCGTTTCCAGCCTCTGCCATGGATGGCTACGCAATGGCCGCATCCGAGGCCCGCCCCGGGGCGCGGCTGTACGTCGTGGGAATGGCCCGCGCAGGCGAACGCTTCGGCGCCGCGGTGGGCCCCGGCGCGGCGGTGCGGATCTTCACCGGCGCGCCGATGCCCGAGGGCACCGACCATGTCGTCATCCAGGAGGACGTCGACCGCGCCGGCGACACCATCACGCTGCGCGAGGTGGGCCCCGCCAATGTCCGCCCGGCCGGCGCCGACTTCGCCGCAGGCAGCCGGCTGGAGGCGCCGCGGCGGCTGCGGCCCGTGGACCTCGCGCTGCTCGCGGCCATGAACGTGGGTGAGGTGACGGTCGCGCGCCGCCCCGAGGTCGCGCTGATCGCCACCGGCGACGAGTTGGTGATGCCCGGCACCGCCCCCGGCCCGGACCAGATCGTCGCCTCCAACATCTTCGGCCTGAAGGCCATGGCCGAGGCCGAGGGCGCCACCGTCCGCCTCCTGCCCATCGCCCGCGACCGGGCCAAGAGCCTCGACACCGTTCTGGACCTGGCCGAGGGGGCGGATGTGATCGTCACCATCGGCGGGGCCTCGGTGGGAGAGCATGACCTCGTGGCCGGGGCGCTGGGCGCCCGGGGCTTCGCGCCGGCCTTCTGGAAGATCGCCATGCGGCCGGGCAAGCCGCTAATGGCCGGCCAGCTTGGGGGCGCGCTGATGCTGGGGCTGCCGGGCAACCCGGTCTCGGCCATCGTCTGCGGGCATCTCTTCCTGCTGCCGGCGCTGCGAGCACTGCAGGGGCTGACCGAGGTGGCGCCGCAGCCGGTGCCGGCGCGGCTGGGCCGGGCGGTCGTGGAAAACGGCCCCCGCGCGCATTACATGCGGGCGACCCTGCGCCCGGGCCGGCCGCTGCCCGTGGCCACCCCCTTTGACAGCCAGGACAGCGCCATCCTCAGCCTTCTGGCCGAGGCCGGGGCCCTGGTGATCCGCCCGCCCCGCGCTCCCGCCCTGCCCGAGGGCGCCGAGGTGGAGGTGCTGCCGTTGTGACGGCCCTTGACCCCGGGGGCGGAACAGGAGTAGAACGAAGCACCGTCGCGGCAATCGGGGCCCCCATGCTGACCCGCAAGCAGATCGCACTCCTGCAGTTCATCGACGAAAGGCTGCGGCGCGATGGCGTGCCGCCCTCCTTCGACGAGATGAAGGAGGCGTTGGAACTCCGCTCGAAATCGGGGATCCACCGGCTGATCACGGCGCTGGAGGAACGGGGCTTCATCCGCCGCCTGCCGCACCGGGCCCGCGCCATCGAGGTGCTGCGCCTGCCCGAGGCGCTGATGCCTGCGCAGGCAGAACCGGCCGCCGCGGCGCCGCGCGTCGGCTTCGCCCCGCGGGTTCTGCAGGGCTCCCGTCCGCCGGCACCGCCGCACGGCGCCCTGCCGGTGGTGGAGGCGCGCGCGACGGAGGTCCCCGTCATGGGCCGCATCGCCGCCGGCACCCCCATCGAGGCGATCAGCGAGGTCAGCCACCATGTCGCGGTCCCGGGCTCGATGCTCGGCGCGCAGGGGGAGCATTACGCGCTGGAGGTCCGGGGCGACTCGATGATCGAGGCGGGGATCAACGATGGCGACATCGTGGTGATCCGGTCCCAGTCCACCGCCGATACCGGCGACATCGTCGTGGCGCTGGTGGACGAGACGGAGGCGACGCTCAAGCGCTTCCGCCGCCGCGGCGGGATGATCGCGCTGGAGGCCGCCAACCCGGCCTATGAAACCCGCCTCCTGCGCGAAGACCAGGTGCGCATCCAGGGCCGCCTCGTCGGCCTGATCCGCAGCTACTGATCCGGCCCCGACGATCTGTCTTGGCGCAGCTCGACTTTTAGGCGCAGGGTAGCTGGGCTCGACCCGGGTGCCATCGCGGAAGTCAGGCCTGCCATGCGCGCGTCAGTACTGGTAGTCGCGGTAGATGCGCGTCAGGTCGCCGTTCCAGTCGCCGTCGTAGCGCGAGAGCAGTTCGTCGGCGGGGGTCCTGCCGGTCTCCACCGTTTCCTTCAGCGCGTTGAGGAAATGGGTCTCGTCGGGCAACAGGCCGCCGGCGCCGGGGCGGGCGCGGGCGCGGAGCCCAGCCTCGGCGATGGCAAGAACCTCGCGGGCGGCGTCGTGGAGTCGTATGCCCCCCGCCTCGCCCGCCAGCCCCGCCTCGGAGGCCGCCACGCGCAGCCCCTCGCGGGTGGCCGCGTCCCAGCCCCTGCACAGGTCCCACGCGGCATCGAGGGCGGTCTGGTCGTAGATAAGCCCCACCCAGAGCGCAGGCAGTGCACAGAGCCTGCGCCACGGGCCACCGTCGGCCCCGCGCATCTCGAGGTACTTCTTGATCCGCGCCTCGGGGAAGATCGTCGTCAGATGGTCGGCCCAATCCGACAGCGTCGGCACCTCGCCCGGCAGCGCGGGCAGACGGCCCTCCATGAAATCGCGGAACGATTGCCCCAGCGCGTCGATGTAGCGACCGTCGCGATAGACGAAGTACATCGGCACATCGAGGGCGTAGTCCACATACCGCTCGAAGCCGAATCCGTCCTCGAAGACGAAGGGCAACATGCCGGTGCGGTCGGGGTCGAGGTCGCGCCAGACCCGCGAGCGCCAGGAGCGGTGGCCGTTGGGCTGCCCCTCGAAGAAAGGCGAATTGGCAAACAGGGCGGTCGCCACCGGCTGGAGCGCCAGCGCCACGCGGAACTTCTGCACCATGTCCACCTCGGACGCGAAGTCGAGGTTCACCTGGACGGTGCAGGTGCGGTACATCATCTGCAGCCCGTGGGTGCCCACCTTCTGCATGTAGTCGGTCATCAGCCGGTAGCGGCCCTTGGGCATCATCGGCATGTCTTCATGCCGCCAGATCGGCGCTGCCCCCAGCCCGATGAAGGCTGCCCCGATGGCGTCGGCGATCTCGCGCACCTCGCGCAAATGCTCGTTCACCTCGTCGCAGGTCTGGTGGATGTTCTCGAGCGGCGCGCCGGACAGTTCCAGCTGCCCGCCGGGCTCCAGACTGACGTTGGCGCCGTCCTTCACGAGGCCGATGATGTTGTCGCCCTCGCGCACCTCGGCCCAGCCGAACCGGTCGCGCAGCCCCTCAAGCATGGCGCGGATCGAGCGCGGGCCGTCGTAAGGCAGCGGTTTCAGCGTGTCGGGGTCGAAGCCGAATTTCTCGTGCTCGGTGCCGACGCGCCAGGCCTCGGCGGGCTTGCACCCCGAGGCGAGGTATTCGGCCAGCTGCCCGCGATGCTCGATGGGGCCGCCGCCCGACTGTGGAATGGACATCCGCCGCCTCCGCCTAGGCCTTGCAGCGCCCCAACTGGCGCGCGGGGCTGGGGGTGTCAAGGCGGGCGCGGCGCCGACGGGCGGAGCCACGGGCGGAACGCAACCGAGGCGGACCCCGGCGCAGCCGGTTGGCTGCGGGCCGAGCGCGGGCTAGGGTTCACAGGCGATCCGCGGCCGAGGCGGATGGCGAAGGACAGGGTGCATGGCGCTGAAGGCGGCGATCGTCGAGCTTCACAACGGCCGCAGCCGAGGCGCGACGCGGTTCCGCTATGGGCTGATCGGCCTCGACCTCGTCACGGTTGTGTTCTTCATCGTCACGGCGCCCACCGGCACGGAGGGTTCCCTGCGCCTCGTGGAGGCCGCCATCGGCGTGCTGATCCTCGCCGATCTGTCCGCGCGGCTGTGGATCGCGCCCGACCGGTGGCGGACGCTGCGGCAGGTCTACACCCTGTCGGATCTGGTGGTGGTGGCCTCGCTGATCGCCGAGCCGCTGCTGGGCGTGAACCTGTCCTTCCTGAAGGTCTTGCGAGCGTTGCGGCTGATGCATTCCTACCGGGTGCTGCACGATCTGCGCCGGGACACGGCCTTCTTCCGCGACCATGAGGACGCCATCGTGGCCGCGGTCGACCTTGTGGTGTTCATCTTCGTGGCAACGTCGGTGGTCTATGTGCTGGTGTTCGCCCATGAACCGGGGCTGACCTCTTATGTAGACGCGCTCTATTTCACCGTCGCGACGCTGACGACCACGGGCTATGGCGACATTACCATGGAGGGGACGTGGGCGCGGCTTCTGTCGGTGGTCATGATGGTCACGGGGGTGGCGCTGTTCTTCCGCCTCGCCCGGGCGCTGTTTGTGCCGCCCAAGGTTCGCCATGATTGCGAAACCTGTGGCCTCCAGCGCCACGACCCCGACGCCGTCCACTGCAAGCATTGCGGCACCACGCTCCGGATCGACACCCCCGGACCGGACTAGCGCACCTCGGCGCGGACGCCCCTAGCGGGCCCCGCGCGGCGTGATCAGCCCATAGACCCACGCCTCGGTGCCGTCGGCGAGCGGCTTCTTCACCCGATGATAGCGATAGCCGGCCTGTTCGTAGCGATCGAGGCGCCGCAGGCCCTCGGCGTCCACGGTGAACACCCGGCCCGTGGTCACCGCTTCCAGATCCTCGACCAGATCGCGCCCCTCGCGGCGCCAACCTGGCAGATCGGCGCGTTCGGACCGGACCGGGCCGCCCACCACCACGAACCGCACCAGCGGATCAGCCAGCGTGGCGTAGCCGAACACCCGCGACTCCCCCTCCGGCACCGCCGGGGCGCCCGAGGGAAGGGTCGGAAGATAGACCGGCGCACGACCGATCACCCCCACCGCCCCCGTCGCCAGGGCTGCGGCCACGATCAATGTGCGTGCCAGTCGTCTCATCTCGCCTCGAACTTCCCCACCGGAATCTTCAGATAGCTATGCCCGTCGGCCTCCGCCTCGGGCAGCCGGCCGCCCCGTATGTTCACCTGCAGCGCCGCGAGCATGCGCTCGGGCAACTTCAGCGTCGCGTCACGGGCATCCCGGGCGGCGATGAATTCGTCCCGTCCGATCCCGTCCTTCACGTGGCGATTGGTCAGCCTGTGCTCTGCCACCGTCGCCATGTATTCCGGGGCCGCACCATCCTCCGGATAGTCATGCCCCACATAGAGCCGTGTCTGCGGCGGCAAGTCGAGAATCGCGCGGATCGACGCCCACAGTTCCGCACTGTCCCCGCCGGGGAAATCCGCCCGGCTGGTGCCGCTTGCCGGTTTCATGAGCGTGTCGTGAACGAATGCGGCATCCCTGGCAACGTAGGTGATCGAGGCCAATGTGTGACCCGGTGAGAACATGATTCTCACGGAAATGTCACCGACATTGAATTCCTCGCCTTCGGCGAACAAACGGTCCCACTGGCTGCCGTCGCAGGCAAATCCGTCGCCGAGATTGTAGAGCCCTTTCCAGAGCTTCTGAACGCCCGTGACCTTTTCGCCGATCCCCCGCGGGGTGCCCAGCTTCTCCGACAGGTAGGGGGCTGCGCTGAAATGGTCGGCATGGGGATGGGTGTCGAGGATCCAGACAATCTCGATTCCCGCCGCGCGGACATAGTTCAGGATCTCGTCGGCGCTCTCGGTGGTGAGAGCGCCGGCTTCGGGATAGAAGTTCCACACAGGGTCGACGATCGCCCCCTTCATCGTGGCCGGATCGTGAAAGACATACTGCAGACTGCCCGTGGGGCGGTCAAAGAAGGCGCGAACGATGGGGCTGGCATTCATCTTACATTCCCTTCTGTGAATACGTTAGTGGGGAGCTAATCACGCCCTCTTCAGGATGCAACCCCCATGCTGCGGGGTGGGATGGGCCCGGGGCTTGAATGCCGGGGCGCCCCCGACCACCTCTGTTGCAGGAGCAAGGAGAGGAGAACCCCATGGATCGTGACGCCTATGTCGAGAAGATGAAGGCCCAGATCGAGGAGTGGAACGCCGAGATCGACAAGTTTCAGGCCAAGGCCAAGGCCGCAAACGCGGACGCCAAGATGAAGTACGAGGAGCAGATCCAGGAAATGCGCGCCCAGCGTGACAAGGCCGAGGAGAAGCTGCGCGAAACCCGCGACGCCAGCGAAAAGGCGTGGGATGACATGCAAAAGTCCATGACCGCCGCCTGGGACTCCATCAGTGACGGCTTCCGCAACGCGATGAAACGCTTCCAGTGAGGCGCGGCCGCCGCGCCCC
>SKMM01000281.1 GCA_007121055.1 Paracoccaceae bacterium
CGTGCGCCCGCCGCTGCAGATGCCCGACGCGCGCGCGGCATCCCGGCTGGCCGGCCTGCCCCTTCCGGAGTGACCGGCCGCCCGGCTCTGGACTGCGGCGCGGCTCAGCCCGCCGCGGCCACTGCCCGGGCGGTCAGCACGCGCACGAGGTTCGCCCGATACTCGGGCGTGCCGTGCAGGTCCGAGATCATGCCGTCGGCCGCGACCTCAAGCCCCTTGACCGCCTCCGCCGCGAAGCTGTCCGACAGCGCAGCCTCGGCCTCGGCCCAGCGGAAGACCCCGTCCTCGGCCGCGCCGGTGACGGCCACACGCACCCCATCGGCAAAGCGCGCGACGAACACGCCGGTGAGGGCGAAGCGCGAGGCGGGCTGTACGAATTTCTGGTAGTTCGCCGCCTGCGGGACGGGGAAGCGGACCTCGGTGATGATCTCGCCCTCGTCCAGAGCGGTGGTGAACATGCCCTGGAAATAGTCGTCGGCCGCGATCTCGCGCGCGTTGGTGAGGATGGTGGCGTTCGACGCGAGCACCGCGGCCGGGTAGCAGGCCGAGGGGTCGTTGTTGGCAAGGCTGCCGCCGATGGTGCCGCGGTTGCGCACCGCCGGGTCGCCGATGCGGTTGGCCATGGCGGCGAGCGCCGGATAATGCTTGGCCGCCTCGGCCGCCACCACCGCATGCGGCGTGCCGCCGCCGATGCAGACCCGGCCGTCGTCGTCGAGACAGACGCCGCGGATCTCGGCGATGCCCGCGAGGCTGACGAGGGTGGATGGGCTGGCGAGGCGCTGCTTCAGCGCCGGGATCAGCGTCTGCCCGCCCCCCAAAGCCTGGGCGTCCTCCTGCCCGAGGGCGGCGACCGCATCGGCCACCGACGAAGGCCTTACGAAATCGAATGCGTACATGGGGTTGCCTCCGTTACTTCGCGTTGATCGCGGCCCAGACGCGGGCGGGCGACAGGGGCATGTCGAGGTGGGTGACATGGGCATGGCCCGCGCGCTGCAGCGCGTCCACCACGGCGTTCACCACCGCAGGCGGGGTGCCGATGGCCCCGGCCTCGCCGCAACCCTTCACGCCCAGAGGGTTATGGGTGCAGGGCGTCTGGCAGGAGTGATCCACCTTGTAGAAGGGCACGTCGTCGGCGCGCGGCATTGCATAGTCCATGTAGCTGCCCGACAGCAGTTGCCCGTCCTCGTCATAGGTGGCGTTTTCCAGCAGCGCCTGGCCGATGCCCTGGGCGATGCCGCCATGCACCTGACCGTCCACGATCATCGGATTGATGATGTTGCCGAAATCGTCGGTGGCGGCGAAGGAGCAGATGGTGACCTTGCCGGTCTCGGGGTCCACCTCGACCTCGCAGGCATAGGCACCCGCGGGATAGGTGAAGTTCGAGGGGTCGTAGAAGGCGGTCTCCTCCAGCCCCGGCTCCACCTGATCCAGCGGATAGTTGTGGGGGACATAGGCCGCGAGCGTCACCGCCCCCCATTCCACCGACTTGTCGGTGCCGGCGACCGAGAACTTGCCGTCCTTCAGCTCGATGTCGCCTTCGGAGGCTTCCAGCAGATGAGCGGCGATCTTCTTGGCCTTGTCGATCACCTTGCCCGCGGCCTTGACCATGGCCGAGCCCCCCACTGCGATGGACCGCGAGCCGTAGGTGCCCATGCCCATCGGCGTGTTGGCGGTGTCGCCGTGGACGATCTCCACCTGATCCTCGGGGATGCCGATCATCTCGGAGATGACCTGCGCGAAACTGGTCTCGTGCCCCTGCCCGTGGCTGTGCGAGCCGGTCATCACCACCACGCCGCCGGTGGCGTTCACCCGCACGGTGGCGGATTCATACAGCCCCGCGCGCGCCCCGAGCTGGCCCACGAGCTGGCTCGGCGCAATCCCGCAAGCCTCGATGTAGCAGTTCACCCCAAGCCCGCGCAGCAGCCCCTTCTTCGCGCTCTCGGCCCGCCGCGCCTCGAAGCCCTTGAGGTCCGCGATCTCGACCAGCTTGTCCATCGTGGCGTGGTAGTCGCCGGTGTCATAGACCACCGCCACCGGGGTCTCGTAGGGGAACTCGGTGATGAAGTTCTTCCGCCGCAGCTCGATGGGGTCCATCCCCATCTCGCGCGCCGCCTTGTCGATCACGCGCTCCAGCTGGAAGGTCGCCTCGGGGCGGCCGGCGCCGCGATAGGCGTCCACCGGCACGGTGTTGGTGAACACCGCCTTCACGTTCACATAGATCAGCGGCGTGCGGTAGTTCCCCGCCATCAGCGTGCCGTGCAGCCAGGTGGGAACCGAGGGCGCGAAGGTGGACAAATACGCGCCCATGTTGGCGTAGGTCTCGGTCCGGATCGCCTGGAAGTGGCCTTCGGCGTCCAGCGCCAGTTCGATCTTCGTCACATGATCGCGGCCATGAGCGTCGGACATGAAGCTTTCCGACCGCTGGCAGGTCCATTTCACCGGACGGCGCAGCGCCTTGGCGGCGAAGGTGACGAAGGCCTCCTCGGCATAGTGGAAGATCTTGGAGCCGAAGCCCCCGCCCACATCCGGCGCCACCACCCGCAGCTTGTGCTCGGGGATGCCCAGCACGAAGGCGCCCATCAGCAGGCGGATCACATGGGGGTTCTGCGAGGTGGTGTAGAGCGTGTGCTCGCCCGTGGCGAAGGAGAAATCCCCCACCGCCACCCGAGGCTCCATGGCGTTGGGCACCAGCCGGTTGTTCACCAGCTCCAGCGTGGTGACGTGGTGGGCTGCGTCGAACGCGGCATCGACCTTTGCCTTGTTCTCTTCGACAAATCCCCAGTCATAGCAAAGGTTTGTGCCAATATCCTCATGCACCAGAACAGATCCGTCGGCGACCGCGGCCTTCATGTCGATGACGGCGGGCAGTTCCTCGATCTCCACCCCCACGGCCTCGGCGGCGTCGCGGGCCTGCTCATAGGTCTCGGCCACCACGGCGGCGATGGGGTCGCCCACATGGCGCACCTTGCCGTCGGCCAGCACCGGGTGCTTGGGCTCCTTCATCACCTCGCCATGGCGATCGGTGACCTGCCAGCCGCAGGGCAGCCCGCCCACCCCCTCGAAATCCCTGGCGGTGAAGACCCGCAGCACGCCGGGCATGCCGGCCGCCGCCGAGGTGTCCACGGATTTGAGCCGCCCATGCGCCACCTGGCTGCGCACGAAGGCCACATGCGCCTGGCCGTGCAGGTTGATGTCGTCGGTGTAGCGGCCGTTGCCGGTCAGGAACCGGATATCCTCGCGGCGCTTGGAGCTTGCGCCGATGCCATGATCCTTGGGCATGTCTCTTCCCCTCCCCTCGGCGCCTGCGGAATAGCGGCGCCCCTAATCCACGCGGCCCGGCGGGGGGCCGCAGCATCACGCGCCCCCCGCGGGGGCGGTGTCACTCGGCGGCGACCGCCATCTCCTGCCCGGAGGCGGCGAGGATCGCCTTGACGATGTTGTGGTAGCCCGTGCAGCGGCACAGGTTGCCCTCGAGGTACTCGCGCACCTCGGCTTCGGTGGGCTTGGGGTTTTCCGCCAGCAGGGCGGCGGCGGACATCACCATGCCCGGCGTGCAGAAACCGCATTGGAGGCCGTGGTGGTCCTGGAACGCCTGCTGGATTGGCGAGAGCGTGCCGTCCGGGGCCGCCATCCCCTCGATGGTGGTGACCTCGGCGCCCTCGAAATCCAGCGCGAAGACGTTGCAGGCCTTCAGCGCCTTGCCGTCGACATGCACCACGCAGGCGCCGCATTGGGCGGTGTCGCAGCCCACATGGGTGCCGGTCAGACCCAGCCCCTCGCGCAGGAACTGTACCAGCAGCGTCCGGCCCTCCACCTCGCCCGACACCGCCCGGCCGTTCACACTCATCGCGACCTTGGTCATTCGCTTCCTCCCCCTGATCTTCTCGGGGGGAGTAAAGCACCGAAAGATGCGGCTGCAAACCGGATTTTCCGGCGCACACCGCCGCAGGGCTCTTGGGGGTCAGTGGGGGCTGACCGGGGTGGCGGTGTGGGTCTCGGCCACGCTGCCCTCGCCCTCGACGCGGATGCCGGCGGCGTTGGCTTCGTCGGTGTCGATGTGCATTTCGGTGAAGGCGGTGGGGGCAACACGCACCAGCGTGTGGGCAAAGGTCAGGCCGCGGCCCGAGGTCTCGTCGCCCACATGCACCTCGACGAACTCGCCGTCGCGCAGGCCCATGGCTTCGGCATCCTCGGGGTTGGTGTGGATGTGCCGGGCGGCGACGATCAGCCCGTCGGTCTCGTAGCGTCCGGCGGGGCCGATGAGGGTCACGCGGGGAGTGCCCTCCAGCTTGCCGCTCTCGCGCACCGGGGCGTCGATGCCCAGCGCGAAACTGTCGGTGCGCGAGACCTCGATCTGGGTGCGGGGACGTTCGGGGCCGAGGATCGCCACGCGCTCCAGCCGGCCGCGGGGGCCTTCGATGGTCACGCGTTCCTCGGCGGCATAGTTGCCGGGCTGGCGCAGGTCCTTGCCGGGCGTCAGCCTGTATCCCGGGCCGAACAGCGCCTCCACCGCCGCCCGGGAGAGGTGCACATGACGGGCCGAGACCGCCACGGGGATCGCCTTGGGCTCGGCCGGGGGCCGGGCGAGGGCGGCGGCGACCTCGCGGGCGATCATCAGCTGCTCGGCGGTTTCGGTGACGATGACGCGCACGCGGCTGCCCCAGCTCTGGATCTCCGGCGCGGCGCGCCCCTCCAGCTTCACCGCGAGGTTGCGGTCGTGGTCCAGATGCAGGCCCATGAAGTCGAGCCCATCGCAGATGCGACGCCGCATGGAGGGCGAGTTCTCACCGATGCCCCCGGTGAAGACGACCGCATCCACGCCCCCCATGGCGGCGGCATAGGCGCCGATGTATTTCCGGGCCCGATAGGCATAGACGTTGATGGCAAGCTGCGCGTCCGCGTCCCCTTCCGAGGCGCGTGCCTCCACGTCCCGCATGTCCGGCACGCCCGCCAGACCCTTCAGCCCGCTGTCGCGGTTCAGCGCATCCTCGATCTGCTCGATGTCGAGCCCAAGTGTGCGGTGCAGGTAGCCGAACGCGCCCGGGTCCACGTCGCCCGAGCGGGTGCCCATCACCAGCCCCTCCAGCGGGGTCATGCCCATGGAGCTGTCCATGGAGCGCCCGAGGTTGACCGCGCAGACGCTGGCCCCGTTGCCGAGGTGGACGGAGATGATGCGCAACTGGTCCCAGGGCCGGCCGATCACCTCGGCCGCCCGCTGGGCCACATATTTGTGCGAAGTGCCGTGGAAGCCGTAGCGGCGCAGCCCGGCCTCGCGCCAGGCCTTCGGCACGGCATAGGTGGTGGCGCGGGCGGGGTTCGTGAGGTGGAAGGCGGTGTCGAAGACGCCCAGTTGCGGCAGGTCGGGCCAGACCTCGCGCGCCAGCCGCACGGCCTTGAGGATGGCGGGGTTGTGCAGCGGCGCCAGCGGGTTGAGCGCCTCGATCCGGCCGATCACCTCGTCGGTGAGCCTGGTCGCGGCGTTGAAGCGGTCGCCGCCATGGGCGACGCGGTGGCCCACGGCGTCCACCGCAAGCCCGCGGTCCTCCAGCAGCCCGGGGACCGCCGCAATGGCCTCGGCCAGGGTGGCATGGGGCGCGTCGGCATCCTCGCGGCCGTTCGACCCGCGCAGGGTCATGCGGCAGCCCTCGGGGCCGAAGCGCTCGAAGCCGCCGCGCAGCAGTTCCGCCTCGCCGTTGGCGGTGTCGAACAGCCCGAATTTCAGGCTCGATGAGCCCGCGTTGAACACCAGAACCTTCATGCCGTCTCCGTCTTGGCTTCGCCCGCCCCGTTGCGCGCCTTGCGCCGGCGCGCGGCGAGCTTGTCGAGTTCCAGGACCACAAGCACCAGCACCCCCGCGGCGGCGCATTGCGCCAGCTGCAGCGGCGTCAGCGCCACGGTGTCGAACAGAAGCTGCATCGGCGGCAGGTAGGTGAAGGCCGCCTGCAGCACCACCACCACCCCCACCGCGATCCACACTGCCGGCGTGCCGCGCACGCCCTCCCAGGTCAGGGCGCTGGCATGGCGATAGCGGATCGAGAACAGATAGAAGACCTCCATCGCCACCAGCGTGTTGATCGCCATGGTGCGGGCGGCGTCCACCTCCATCCCCTGCGCGACCGCCAGGGCGAACATGCCGTAGATGCCGATGGCGAACAGCACCGACACCACCAGCACCCGCCACAGGATGAAGCGCGACAGGATCGGACCGTCGGCGCGGCGGGGCGGGCGTTTCATCACGTCCTTCTCGGGCGGCTCGAAGGCCAGCGACATCGCCAGCGCGACCGAGCTGACCATGTTTACCCACAGGACCTGCAGCGGCGTGACCGGAAGCATCAGGCCGAACATCACGGCGATGATGAGCGCCGCCGACTCGCCCCCGTTCACCGGCAGAAGGAAGGCGATGACCTTCTTGAGGTTGGCATAGACCGTCCGCCCCTGCCGCACCGCCTCGGCGATGGAGGCGAAGTTGTCGTCCGCCAGCACGAATTCCGAGGCCTCGCGCGCGGCCTCCGAGCCCTTCTTGCCCATGGCGATGCCGGCGTCGGCGCGTTTCAGCGCAGGGGCGTCGTTCACCCCGTCGCCGGTCATGGCCACGACCTGGCCGCGGGCTTGCAGCGCGGTCACCAGCCGCAGCTTGTGCTCGGGCGAGGTGCGGGCAAAGACATCCGTGCGCAGCGCGGCCTTGCGCAGCTCGGAATCGTCCATCTTCTCAAGCTCGGCACCCGTCAGCGCGTCGTCTGTGTTGGCAAGCCCGATCTGCTTGGCAATCGCGCGCGCGGTGCCCTTGTGGTCGCCGGTGATCATCTTGACGTCGATGCCCGCCGACAGGCAGTCGGCAACCGCGTCGATGGCCTCGGGGCGCGGCGGGTCGATCAGGCCGGTGAGGCCGATCAGGATCAGGCCGCCGTCCACATCCTCGCGCTCCAGCCCGTCGCCCTCGGCGGGTTTCTGGGCGAGTGCCAGCACCCGCTGGCCCTCGTTGGCGACCTCCTCGGCCTGCTTCTCCCACCAGTCGCGGTCCAGGTCGGCAGTGCCGTCCGCCGTCATCTGCCGGTCGCAGCGGTCGAGCACCGCTTCGGGGGCGCCCTTCAGCAGGATCATGAGGTCGCCCTCGACCTCCTGCAGCACCGCCATGTAGCGATGGCGCGAATCGAACGGCAGCGCCGCCCGCGGCTTCGGCCGGTCGCGCCAGGGCTGGTCCAGCTTGCCCGCCAGCGCCAGCAGTGCACCCTCCATCGGGTCGCCCTGGATCTGCCAACTGCCCTCCTCCTGCCGCAGGCTGGCGGAGTTGCACAGGCCGGCCACCCGGCCCAGCGCCTCCAGAACGGGTCCCTCGCCCTCCACCTCGCCCTCGGGGGCATAGCCCTGGCCGGTGACCTCCACCGGCCCGTCGGCAGTCACCAGCGTGGCGACCATCATCTCGTTGCGCGTCAGCGTGCCGGTCTTGTCCGAACAGATCACCGAGACCGCCCCCAGCGTCTCGATCGCCGGCAGCCGCCGCACGATGGCGTTGCGCCGGGCCATGGTCTGCACGCCGATCGCCAGCGTCACCGTCAGCACAGCTGGCAGGCCCTCGGGGATCGCGGCCACGATGATGGCCACGATGATCATGAAGGCTTCGCCGAAGGCCATGCCGCGCACCAGAAGGGTGAAGGCGAGGATCAGGCCCGCGACGACGAGGATGAAGCCGGTGAGCCACTTGGCGAAGACATGCATCTGGCGGATCAGGGGGGTGGTGAGCTGCTCGACGGAGGACATCATCCCGCTGATACGGCCGATCTCGGTGTCCGCGCCGGTGGCCACGACGACGCCCTCGGCGGTCCCCTCGGCGACCAGCGTGCCTGAAAACACCAGTGAGTCGCGGTCGCCGAGATCGGCCTCGGCGTCCACCGCCTCGGTGTCCTTGCGCACGGGCACGGATTCGCCCGTCAGGATCGCCTCCTCCACAGAAAGACCCGAGACCTCGATCAGCCGCAGGTCGGCGGGCACCTTGTCGCCCGCCTCCAGCAGCACGATGTCGCCAGGAACAATATCCTTGCCCGCGACTTCGATCTGCTCGCCGTCCCGCCGCACCACGGCCTTGGGCGCCAGCATGTCGCGCAGGGCCTCCAGCGCGGCCTCGGCGCGGCCCTCCTGCACGAAGCCGATGACGGCGTTGATCACCACCACCGCCAGGATCACCGCGGTGTCGATCCAGTGCTGCAGCGCAGCCGTGATCACCGCCGCAACGATCAGCACGAGGATCAGCAGGTTGTTGAACTGCCTGAGCAGCCGCTTGAGCGGACCGGCCTTCGGCGCCTCGGGCAGGGCATTCGGGCCGTATTCCTCCAGTCGCCGGGCCGCATCCTCGGCGCTGAGGCCGTTGGGGTCGCTGTCCAGCGCCTCCAGAACGGCCGGGGCCGCCTCGGCCCAACTCCGCTCGATCCCGCTCATACCTGTCCCTCGGGCTGTGGCAAGAAATCTGCGCCCGGCCGGGGGCGCCGTCGGGTGATCTTTGGTCTATTGCGCGATGTAGCCACCATCCACCATGTGGACACTTCCGGTGATGAAGCTCGCGCGGTCGGACAGAAGGAAGCAGACCAGCGCCGAAACCTCCTCGGAGGTGCCAATCCGTCCGATGGGGTGCAGCGCGGCCAGCTTGTCGATCTCCTCCTGCGGCAGGTTCTTGGTCAGGATCGGGGTGGCGATGAAGCCGGGGCTGACGCAGTTGATGCGGATGCCCTTGGAAGAGTATTCCAGCGCCGCGACCTTGGTCATGCCGTTGATCGCATGTTTGGTCGCGGTGTAGGGCGCGGCCGCGCGCCGGCCCACCTCGCCCAGGATCGACGAGATGTTGACGATGCTGCCCCCGCCTGCGGCCAGCATCGCCGGGATCTGATATCGCATGCCGTAGAAGACACCGTCGAGGTTCACCCCCATCACCTGCCGCCAGCCGTCCAGCGGATATTCCCCGATCGGGACCTGCGGCCCTCCAATGCCGGCGTTGTTCACCGCCATATGCAGCGCACCGCCCTTGTCCCCGGCGAAGGTTACCAGCGCCTCCATGGCGGCGGGCTCGGACACGTCGGCGACGCGGGCATGGGCCGTGCCGCCTGCGGCCGTGATGTCGGCCACAAGCTGGTCGAGCCCGTCTGCATCCATGTCGGAGGCGATCACGGTGGCCCCGCGGGCGGCAAGCTCCGCCGCGATGGCGGCGCCGATCCCCGAGGCCGCTCCGGTGACGATGGCGGTCTTGCCGGCGAAATCCCTGTCAGCCATGGCGTCCTCCTCTTCCCGTTAGCCTGCGGCGCGCCGCGGTGCGGCGCGATCTGACGTCAAGATAAGGAGACAGCCCGGCGAAGTTAACCCGCCTCCGCCACGGTCCGCCGCGCGCCGTCGCCGCGGCGCCGCGACCGGGTCGGGCAGTGGCGATGCCGGACCCGCCGCCTTGGGGGAGGCCTGTGCCAAGATGGTCTGCTGCCGGTTTTCGGGCTGAGGGCTCAGATCGGCCGGCCCTGCAGCAGCCGGGGCACGTCGCCGGTCAGGCCCGCGGCCTCGCGCATGAAGGCGCGGCGCAGCGCGGGCACGGAGCCCGCCATGCCCATCCCGAGGTCGCGCAGCCCCCGCAGCAGGCCGTTGTCGTTGGAAAAGATCCGGTTGAAGCCGTCCGTCGCCATGGCCATGGCGGTGGCGTCGAAGCGCCGCCAGGTCTGGTAGCGCGCGAGCACGGCGGGCGAGGCGATGTCCTCGCCCCGCCGCTGCGCCTCGGTCAGCACCTCGGCCAGCGCGGCCACATCCCGGAAGCCGAGGTTCAGCCCCTGCCCCGCGATGGGGTGGATACCGTGCGCCGCATCGCCCGCCAGCGCCAGCCGCTCGGCCACAAAGCTCTGGGCCAGCGACAGCGACAGCGGATAGGCCCAGCGCTTGCCCACCAGCGCGATCTCGCCCAGCCCGTCGCCGAGCCGCAGCTTCAGCGCCGCCAGATAGCCCGCGTCGTCGAGGGCCGCGATGCCCGCCGCCACCGCCTCCGCCTCGCTCCAGACGATGGAGGCGCGGTTGCCCGTCAGCGGCAGCACCGCCAGCGGCCCGCCCGGCAGGAACAGCTGCTGCGCCACGCCATGATGGGGGTTTTCGTGGGCGATGGCGCACACCAGCGCCGTCTGCCCGTAGCGCCAGCCCACCCGGCGGATGCCCGCACGCCGCGCCGTGCCGCTGTCGCGCCCGTCGCAGCCGACCAGCAG
>SKMM01000054.1 GCA_007121055.1 Paracoccaceae bacterium
ACCTCGGTGCCCTGGCCGGGGGTGCTGTCGATCTCGATCTGCCCGCCCATCAGGCCCACGAGCCGGCGCACGATGGACATGCCCAGACCGGTGCCGCCGAACCGCCGGGTCACCGTGCCGTCGGCCTGTTCGAAATCCTCGAACACGCGGGCGAGCTGGTCGGCGGTCATGCCGATGCCGGTGTCGCGCACGACGAGGGTGAGGGCGACGGGGCGGCGTCCGGCCCCGGCCGCGGGCGTGGGGCGCGGCGCGGCGTCGAGGGTCACGGTGACGCCGCCGGTCTCGGTGAACTTCACGGCGTTGCCGACGAGGTTGTGCAGCAGCTGTTCGAGCCGGCCGGGGTCGCCGAGGCGGGGGATATGGGCGCCGGGCCCCGCGACGACCTCCAGCGTGAGGTGCCGTTCGGCCGCGCGCAGGGCGTGCATCGCCTCGATCCGGCCGGCGAGGTCGGCGGGGATGAAGGGCATCGCCTCGAGCGCCAGCTTGCCGGCCTCGATCTTGGACATGTCGAGCACGTCGTTGAGCACGCCGAGCAGCATCTCGCCCGATTCGCGGATCACCTCGAGCATGCGGCGGTGGCGCGGCTCGGTCAGCTCCTCCTCCAGCACCTGGGCCATGCCGAGCACGCCGTTGAGGGGGGTGCGGATTTCATGGCTCATGTTGGCGAGGAAACGCGACTTGGCCTCGGAGGCGGCCTCGGCCCGGGCGGCGGCCTGGCGCAGCGCCTCCTCGGCGGCGACCTGGTCGGTGATGTCGACGATGGAGCACACCACGCGGGCCTCCAGCCCCTCGGCCAGGATCGGGGCGGCGTTGACCGAGAGCTTGCGGCGGGTGCCGTCGGGCCAGGCGATGGCGAAGCGCACGTCGCGGATGGTGCGGCGTTCGGAGAGTGCG
This sequence comes from Paracoccaceae bacterium, assembly GCA_007121055.1. Taxonomy (GTDB): domain Bacteria; phylum Pseudomonadota; class Alphaproteobacteria; order Rhodobacterales; family Rhodobacteraceae; genus Rhodobaculum. The sequence continues at coordinate 895 of SKMM01000054.1, forward strand.
CGCAGGAAGGGCAGCTCCGCCAGCGGGAAGGGGCCGCCGTCGAGGTCGGTGATCTCCCAGGTCGCATCGGCATAGGACCGGCCGTCCATCTGCGCGGCGGAGAGGCCCAGGATCGCCTCGGCCTCGCGGTTGGCGAAGATGATCCGGCCCTTGGCGTCCAGCGCGGTGATGCCGGCCACGGACGTCTCCATCAGCCGCGCGAGGTAGTCGCGTTCGGCCAGCAGCTGCGCGTCCAGCCGCTTGCGGTCGGTGATGTCGATGTGGATGCCGGCGGTGCGCACCGGCCGGCCGGTTTCGTCGCGCGACAGGATGCGCCCGCGCGAGAGCACCCAGATCCAGCGCCCGTCCTTGTGGCGCATGCGGAATTCGTTGGCGAACTGGTCGGGCCGGCGGGTCCAGTCGTCCCCGTAATCCTGTCGCAGCTGTTCGAGGTCGTCGGGGTGCAGAAGCTCGCGGAAGCCGCATTCGGGCCGGTGGCTGAGCTCCTCCGGGCTGTAGCCCAGCATCCCGGCCCAGCGGTGGTTGATGCGCATGCCACCCTCGGCGGGGTCGGTTTCCCAGGTGCCGGCCTCGGCGCCGTCGAGGATCGCCTCCAGCCGTTCCTCGGCGCGCTTGAGCGCGGTGATGTCGAGGTGCACGCCCGCCATCACCTCGGGCGAGCCGTCGGCGGCCCAGCGCGCCACCCGCCCGCGCGAGAGCACCCAGACCCAGTGGCCGGCCTTGTGGCGCATCCGCAGCTCGTACTCGAACTGGCCGAGTTCGCGGGCGAAGACGCGCTTGAGCCTTGCATCGGCGCGGGCCGCGTCTTCGGGATGGACGAGCCCGGTCCAGACCTCGATGGTGTGGGGCTCGAGCTCCTCGGGGGTGTAGCCCACGATCTCGGCCCAGCGGGCGTTGATCAGGTTCGCGCCGGAGGGGACGTGCCATTCCCAGGTCCCGGCCTCGGCGCCGTAGATGATGTCGGCGAGCCGGCGCTCGGCCTCCTTGACCTGGGTGATGTCGATGGCCATCGCCACCCGGCCGCCGTCGGCGGTGGCGAGGTCGACCACGCGCTGCCAGCTGCCGTCGGCGAGCAGCCGCTCCACCGATGTTCCGGTGGAACGGTGGGCGGCGAGGCGGTCGCGCAGGAGCCCCTCCACGTCGCCGTCGGGCACGAGGATGTCGCCGCGCGCCACCGCGGCGCGGATCAGCGTCTCGAACGTCACGCCGGGGACCATCAGCTCGGCGGTGCGGGGGTAGAGCTCGCGGTGGCGGCGGTTGCACAGGACCAGCCGGTCCTCGGCGTCGTAGAAGGCGAAGGAGTCGGGCAGCGCCTCCACCGCGGTCTCCAGCCGGGCGCGGGCCATGGTGGCCTCCTGCGCCAGCGCCTGCAGCCGCGCCTCCTGCGCCTTGCGGTCGGTGATGTCGGTCTCGATCGAGACCGAGCCGATCAGGTGGCCGTCCGCGTCGTGCAGGGGGTGGCTGTCGACCTCGGTCCAGAACGGCTCGCCATGGCGGGAGATGTTGAGGATCTGGGCATGGGCGGGCTCGCCGCGCAGCTTGGCGGCGCGGAGATGGTCGATCACCGCCGGGTCGGCCTCGGGGGCGTTGAGCACGTCTTCGGGGTGGCGGCCGCGCAGGTCCTCGAGGCGCCAGCCGAAGCGGGCCTCGAAGGCGGGGTTGACCCAGTCGATGCGGTCCTCGCGGTCGAACAGGATGACGAGGTCGTTGGTGCCGCGGGCGATCTGGCTGAGGCGTTCGGCTTCGGCGT
>SKMM01000279.1 GCA_007121055.1 Paracoccaceae bacterium
CGCAGCGCCCCCCGCCGCCCCGCCGCGCCGGCGCTGACCGAGGCCGAGCGCGCCGCCGCCGAGAAGGAGCGCAAGCGCAAGGCGCGCCTGTCCGAGGTCAAGCTCGACCTGCACAAGCGCCTGCTCGACGACCTCAACCTCGCCGCCCTCGAACACGCCTCTGAGGCCGACCTGCGCACCGAGATCGCCGCCATCGCCGACGAGGCGCTGTCCGAGATGGGCATGGTGCTCTCGCGCGAGGAACGCCAGACCCTGGGCCAGGACCTCTACCACGAGGTGATGGGCCTCGGCCCGCTGGAGCCGCTGCTGCAGGACGACAACGTCAACGACATCCTGGTGAACGGCCCCGGCCAGATCTTCGTGGAACGCGCGGGCAAGCTGCAGCTCACCGACGTGGCCTTCAAGGACGAACGCCACCTGCTGCGAATCATCGACAAGATCGTCAGCGCCGTGGGCCGCCGCGTGGACGAATCGAACCCCTATGTCGATGCCCGCCTCGCCGACGGCTCGCGCTTCAACGCCATGGTGCCCCCCGTCGCGGTGGACGGCAGCCTCGTGTCCATCCGCAAGTTCAAGAAGGAAAAACTGGCCGTCGGCGACCTCGTCCGATTCGGCGCGTTCTCCGAGGACATGGCGCTCTATCTGGAGGCCGCCGTCGCCTGCCGCCTCAACGTCATCGTCTCGGGCGGGACCGGCTCGGGCAAGACCACCACCCTCAACGCGCTGTCGAGCTTCATCGACAATTCCGAGCGGATCCTGACCATCGAGGACACCGCAGAACTGCAGCTGCAACAGACCCATGTCGGCCGCATGGAAAGCCGCCCCCCCAACGTGGAGGGCAAGGGCGCCGTCACCCAGCGCGACTGCCTCAGGAACGCGCTCCGGATGCGCCCCGACCGCATCATCGTCGGCGAGACCCGCGGCGAGGAGGTCATCGACATGCTCCAGGCCATGAACACCGGCCATGACGGCTCGATGACCACGATCCACGCCAACTCCGCCCGCGACGCCATCAGCCGGCTCGAGAACATGGTCGCGATGGCCGGGATCGAGATGCCCCTCAAGGCCGTGCGCGCCCAGATCGCCAGCGCGGTGAACCTGATCGTGCAGGTCAGCCGCCTGCAGGACGGCAGCCGCCGCATGGTCTCGATCACCGAGATCACCGGCATGGAGGGCGAGATCATCACCCTGCAGGAGGTGTTCCGCTACGAACGCCTGGGCCTGCAGGACGACGGGCGCATCCTCGGCCGCTTCACCGCGCAGGGCGTCCGCTCGGCCTATTCCGAACGCTTCCGGCAGTGGGGCTACGACCTGCCGGCCGAAATCTACGATCCGGCGGGGGGCTGAGCCATGGAGATCAGCCCCGCCCCGCTCATCTACCTCCTCATCTTCGTCGGCGTCGTGGTGCTGGTGGAGGGGATCTACCTCACCGTCTTCGGCCGCTCGATCAGCCTCGACCGCAAGGTCAACCGCCGGCTCGCGCTGCTCGAGAAGGGCCAGAGCCGGACCCAAGTGCTCGACCAGCTCCGCAAGGAGATGGACCAGCACGCCAGCGCCCGCGGCATCCCGCTCTACGCTCTCCTCGCCGACCGCGCGCAGAAGGCCAACATCGCCTTCTCGCCCGGCCAGATCATCCTGATCATGCTCGCCGTCTCCGGCGTGGCCTTCGCCGCACTCACCCTGGCGACCGAGGCCGCCGCGGGCCTGCGCGCGGCGATGGCCGTGGCCATGGGGGTGGGCGGTGTCACGGTCTGGATCAACCGGCGCGCGGCCAAGCGGCTCAGCCTCATCGAGGAGCAACTGCCCGACGCCATCGACCTGATGGTCCGCAGCCTGCGGGTGGGCCACCCCTTCTCCTCGGCCGTGTCCATCGTCGCGCGCGAGGTGGCCGACCCGCTCGGCTCGGAATTCGGCGTCATCGCCGACGAGGCGGCCTACGGCCGCGACATGGGCGAGGCGCTCAAGGCCATGGCCGAGCGCATCGGCATGCAGGACCTGCGCTTCCTCGCGGTGGCGGTGACCATCCAGCAGAACTCGGGCGGCAACCTGGCCGAGATCCTGCATGGCCTGTCGCAGGTGATCCGCGCCCGCTTCCGCCTGTTCCGCCGGGTCCGCGCCATCACCGCCGAGGCGAAATGGTCCGGCATGTTCCTGTCGGCCTTCCCCATCCTCGCGCTGCTGGGGATCAACATGGTCGACCCCAACTATTTCGACGAAGCCCGCGAGACCTCCGCCTTCATCCCCGCCGCCATCGTGGTGGGCGTCTTCCTCGTGGTCAACGTCCTCTACATGCGGGCGATGGTGAACATCCGGGTCTGATCCGGCGCCCGCGCCGGCCGTTTCATCCCCCGGATCGGGGCTCGGACAACACGCCCCGCCCGGCGCCGGGCGGGGCAGCAGACCTCGGCCGGCACCGCCGCCGCAGGGCCGGGATGCGCAGCGGCGGGGCATGGCTGCCGCCGGAGAGGAGATACGATGGACGCTCTGGCAGGGATCGAAGCCGCGCTCGTGGGCTGGCTCGGGCCGCTCGGCCCGCTGATCGTGATGGGCGGGCTCGGGCTTGCGATGATCGTCGGCACGCTCGCGGTGCTCATCCCCTGGCGCCGCGACCCGCTTGACCGGTTGCGCGGCGCGGCCCC
>SKMM01000136.1 GCA_007121055.1 Paracoccaceae bacterium
CACATCGCCGCAGCCGAGGCGTTGACGCGCGACCTCATCAACACCCCCGCGTCCGACCTCGGCCCGGCCGAGTTGCAGGCCGCGGTGGAGGCCGAGGCCGCCCGCTTCGGCGCCACCTGCATCACCATCACCGGCGAGGATCTGCTGGCACAGAACCTGCCGCTCATCCACACCGTGGGCCGCGCCTCAAGCCGCGCGCCGCGGCTGATCGACCTGCGCTGGGGCGACAGCGGGCCCCGCCTGACGCTGGTGGGCAAGGGCGTGGTGTTCGACACGGGCGGGCTGAACCTGAAGCCCGGCGGCTCCATGGGCCTGATGAAGAAGGACATGGGCGGCGCGGCCACAGCCCTCGGCCTTGCGCGCATGATCATGGCCGCCGGCTGGCCGGTGCGCCTGCGCCTGCTGATCCCGGCGGTGGAAAACGCCGTCTCCGGCACCGCCTTCCGCCCCGGCGACATCCTCACCTCCCGGGCGGGGCTGACGGTCGAGGTCAACAACACCGACGCCGAGGGCCGGCTCGTCCTCGCCGACGCCCTGAGCCTCGGAGCCGAGGAGAGCCCCGACCTCATGGCCTCCTTCGCCACCCTCACGGGTGCTGCCCGCGTGGCGCTGGGCCCAGACCTGCCGGCCTTCTTCTGCGACGACGACGCGCTCGCGGCCGCCACCACCGCCGCCGGCCTGAGGGTCCGCGACCCGCTCTGGCGCATGCCCTTCTGGCCCGGCTACGAGGCGCAGATCGAACCCGGCATCGCCGACCTCGACAACGCCCCCTCCGGCGGCATGGCCGGCGCCATCACCGCCGCCCTCTTCCTGCGCCGCTTCGCAGGCGGCGCTGCGCGCTACGCCCACCTCGACCTCTACGGCTGGTCGCCCAAGGACGCGCCGGCGGTGCCCAAGGGCGGCCAGGGCCAGGGCGCCCGCGCGCTCTTCGAGGCGCTCCCCGCACAACTCGGCCTCGGCTGAGCTCCGGCGCGTCCTTCCCGTCAACCGCCCCGCACACCCAAACCCCTCACAGCCCCACACCACCGCCCTTCGGCGGGTTCCACAGCCCTCATCCCACCGCCCATCGGGGCGCCCGCCCGCGCAGGACGCCACAGTCCCGCATACGCCCGCACCACAGGCCTGCGCCCCCGCCGCCCCACACGCCAGCCCCAACTTGCCCAAGGAAAGCCCCCGATGCCCGCCGCCGCCACCGACCCAAGGCTCCTGCCCTTCAGCGGCCGCGTGGCGCTCGCGATCCTCCGCGGCGAGGTCACCGCCGAGACCTTCACCGAGGGCGAACCCGCCCGCGTCACGGCTCCCCTCACCGACCTCTGCCCCACGCCTTCAGGCCGCCGCGCGCGCCAGCTCCTGTGGGGCGCCGCCGTTACCGTGATCGAGCGCCGCGACGGCCACGCCTTCGTGCAGGCCGCCGCCTGCGGCCATGTCGGGTGGGTTGCGGACGCCGCCCTCGGCCCCGCCCGCGCGCCCACCCACCGGGTCAGCGTCGCGGCCACCCACCTCTACCCCGCCCCCGACCTCAAGACGCCGGAGATCCTGCGCCTGTCCCTCGGCGCCCTCGTCACCGTCACCGGCGACGCCGCCCACAGCCCCGCAGCCGGCGGCGCGCGCGGCCCGGCCTTCCTGCCCACCCCGGACGGCTTCATCCCGGCGGCCCACCTGCGCCCCCTGACGGAGCCCGAGACCGACCCCGTCACCGTCGCCGAGCGCCTGCTGGGCACCCCCTATCTCTGGGGGGGCAACAGCCGCGACGGCATCGACTGCTCGGGCCTCATCCAGGCGGGGCTCAACGCCTGCGCCCGCCCCTGCCCGCCCGACAGCGACCTGCAGCGCCAGGCGCTGGGCACGCCGCTCCCCGAGGGCACGCCGCCCCGCCGCGGAGACCTCGTGTTCTGGAAAGGCCATGTCGGCTGGATGCAGGATGCGGAAACCCTCCTGCACGCCAACGCCCACCACATGGCCGTGGCCTGCGAACCCTTCGCCCCCGCCGCCGCCCGCATCGAAGCCGCCCAGGGCGACCGCCCCACCCTCCACCGGCCTTGAAACGCTGCTCCCCCAGAGAAGGGGAGCCGCGCCCGCCGCCAACCCCATCCACTTCCCACATCGCCCCCGGGCACGGGGGGCCGCGCCCGACCCTGGGAGGGCGCCTCGGAACGCCGGGGCTTGAGCGCTTCATGCCAGCCACGCCCCTCCAACCTCCGAGCCGCTTGCAAGGTTGCAATGCGCCCTCCCGGGGGGAGGGTCGGGCGCGGCCCGGGCTGGTCGCCCGGGCCAAGGCCCGTGGAAGGCGGGGCGGCAAAAGCAGCTTAGGTCAGTGGCGGCTGTGCCGAGGGCCACCGGAGTTGGCCGACGGGCGGTCAGCGTGGTGCGACGCGATGCGCAGGCGCAGCGACACGGCCTCCCCAAAACGCCCGGCCAGAGGGACTGGCCCACGGGACTGGGCCAGAAGGTTGGGACAGACAGCAGCACCCCCCGGACCCCCGACCCCCAACCGGGGCGAGCGCCTCAGCCCTCGCGCTGCCGCAGGCTCTCGAACAGCTCCAGCTCGCGCCGGGTCCAGGCCTCGATGTCCCAGCGCTTGGCCGACTTGCGCAGGGCGGCCAGGCGGCCGCGCGCCTCCTCCTCCTCCATCGCCAGCGCCTGATCCAGACCGCTGTCCATCGAGGCGTGCGAGAACGGGTTCACCGGCACCGCCCCCTGCAAGGTCACCGCGCAGCCGGCGAATTCGCTCAGCACCAGAACGCCCTTGCCCCCCTCCCCCTGCGCCGCGCAGAATTCGGACGCCACCAGGTTCAGCCCGTCCGCCAGCGGCGTGATCGAGGCCACATCGGCGGCCCGGTAATAGGCCACCAGCTGCGCCAAGGGGATCACCGTGGCGATCAGCGCCACCGGCTGCCATTCGAAACTGCCGAAGCGGCCGTTGATGCGGCCGGTCAGCTCCTCGATGCGGCGCTGCACCTCCTCATAGGCGGTCATCGCCCGGTTAGCGCCCACCGACACCAGCATCAGCCGCACCTTCCCGTGCAGCTCCGGGCGCCGCTCCAGCAGCCGCTCGAAGGTCTCCAGCTGCTCGACATTGCCCTTGGTGTAGTCGGTGCGCGACACCGACAACACGAGCTTCGCGTCCCCCATCTCGGCGCGGATCTCGGCGACCTTCTCGGCCACCTCCTCGGTCTCGGCCAGACCCTGGATATAGTCGAAATTCGCCCCCACCGGGTTGGTGTGCACCCGCACCTTACGGCCCTGATAGGCCAGCGCCAGCGGCAGACGCCGGGCGGTCAGGGCCCCGCCCATGGGCGCCATCTCCTGCGGGGTCGGGATCTCCTCGACCACCTCGGCGCCGGCCTGGGCCTCGGCCACGGCGGCGAAATTCCGGGCATAGCGGGGGATGTGGAACCCCACCGCGTCGCACGCCAGCAGGCTTTCGACGATCTCGCCCCGCCAGGGCAGCGTCGCGAACATGTCCGAGCCCGGAAACGGCGTGTGGTGAAAGAACACGATCCGCGCATCGGGCCGCAGCTTGCGCAGATACCCCGGCACCAGCCACAGGTTGTAGTCGTGCACCCAGATCACCGCGCCCGGCGCCGCCTCGGCCGCCGCCGCCTCGGCAAAGGCCCAGTTCACCTCGCGGAAGATCGGCCAGTCCACCGGGTCGTAATTGTACGTCTCCTTGAAGCCGTGCAGGATCGGCCAGAACGCCTCCTTCGACGTCACATGGTAAAACGACGTCACCTGCGCCGGCGTCAGCGGCAGCCGGCTGACCGAATAGGTCCCGAACCGGTCCGAGATCTCGATCACCCGCTCGAAGCCCGGATTGGCAGTGTCCTCGGCATGCTTCCAGGCGACCCACGCCCCACGATTCACCTGCCCGAAGAACCCCTTCAGCGTCGGCACGATCCCGTTGGGGCTCTTGTTCTCGCGCAACTCGACCTTTCCATCGACCTCGACCTCCTCATAGGGCTGGCGGTGATAGACGATCACCAGATCCGACTTCGCCGCCGGGGCCTTCGTGTCCGCGCCCCCGCCTTCCAGCGCCACCGTGCTCATGCCCGTGCCTCCATGCGCGGCGCGCCGTCATGCAGCCCATGCGCCGCGATCGCCTCCAGAATCCCGCCCGCGCCGGGCGCGCTGCACACATGCGCCTTCGGCAGCCGCGGCGCCAGCTTCACAAGCCCCGCCTCGGAGCCGCCCACCATGGCGCCGGCCAGCCCCGTCTCGAACATCGAAAGGTCATTCAGCGTATCGCCCGCCACCAGCATCCGCTCCTTCGGCAGCTCCAGATGCGACATCAGGCGCAGCAGCGACGGCCCCTTGCTGACCCCCCCCGGCAGCACGTCCAGATAGCACTCGTGCGAGATCAGCACGTCGAGCCCAAGCGCTTCGACCGGCGGGATTACCACCGGATCGAAGGCCGCGGGGTCGTAGTGGTAGGACAGCCGGTACCGGAACGGCGTTTCCTGCTCGCGCAGCCCCGGCGCGCCGCGCAGAAGCCGCCGCACCTCGTCGCCCCGGTCGCCCCAGCGCCGCGCGATGTCCTCCTCCAGCGCGGGGATGGTGGCGATCTCGCGCCCCTTCACCTGCGCGATGGTGGTGCCTACATCGCCCACGACGTAATCCGGCACCGGCACGCCCTCGTCCCAGATCGTGGGCAGGAAATGCGGATCGCGGCCGGTGACATAGATCAGCCCGACATCGTGGCGGTTGTCCTCGATCCAGTCATAGAGGGTGCGCCGCATCGCGGGCGTGCCCCCCAGGAAGGTTCCGTCGAGGTCGGTGGCCAGCACGAAGCGCCAGTCGGCCGGGATGATGTCGGTCATGTGCTCCTCCGGTTGCGGCGCAGATTGGTTGCGCCGGTCGTGGTCCTTGGGGCGGGCCGCAGGTCGCGGCAGCCTGCCGGCCGCACGCGACAGCCCTGTGACGGCGCCAGCCCGGCGGAGATCCGTCCTAGCATCCCGCACCCCGGACCGCCACTGCGTCCCGGGAAGCGCCCCTCAGGGCATCAGCTCGCCAAAGCGCCGCACCGCGGCCTCCTCGGCGGGGTGGGGAAAGGTCAGGTCCATGGCCCGCGGCTCGGCCATCAGCGGACGCGCCCAGTAGGCGGCGAAGGCTTCGCCGATGGGCCGGCCATCGGCCACGATCTCGCGCACCATCTCGCAGATGGGCATCCGCAGCTCCAGCTTGCGCGCGAAGTCGGTGATGGTGACGGCGTTGCCCCGCCCCTCCACCACGACCGGCGCGCCGTCGAACACATCCGACTCCGCAATCCCCTGCCCGCGCTGGAACCCGTACGAAAAGTTCCGCGACTGCGGCGAGGAACAGGTCAGCATCAGGTCCCCGAGCCCGCCGAGGCCCGTGACCGTCTCGCGCCGGCCGCCGAGCCGCACCGCCAGCTCCTTGATCTCGTCGAGGCCGCGGGTGATCAGTGCCGCCCGCGTGTTCTCGCCGAACCCCGCGCCGGCGAGGATCCCGCAGGCGATGGCGATCACGTTCTTGACCGCCCCGCCCACCTCTACCCCCACCAGATCGTCGCTGACGTAGGGCCGGAAGGTCTCGGTGGTCAGCGAGATCGCCATGCGCGCCGCATGCCGCTCGGCCAGCGGCGTGTCGGCCGCGGTGGTGCAGGCCACCGTGACCGCCGTGGGATGCCCGGCGGCGGTCTCCGCGGCGAAGGTCGGCCCCGTCACCGTCCCGATGGGCCGGCCGGGGGCGGCCTGCTCGGCCACCTGGCTCATCAGCAGACCCGTCTCCCCCTCGATCCCCTTGGCGCAGACAAAGAACGGCACGCCCGGCGGCGCCAACGGCGCGGCCCGCGCCGCCATGTCCCGCACCGTGACCGAGGGCGTGACCAGCAGCACCGCCTCCGCCCCCTCCAGCGCCCAGCGCAGATCCGAGGTCGGCACCAGCCCTTCCGGCAGCGCCGTCTTGCGCAGATACCGCGGATTGTGCCGCGTCCGCCCGGCCTCCTCGGCCTGGGCCGCGTCGCGCATCCATAGCCGCACCTCGCGTCCCGCGCGCGCCGCCACGACGGCAAGCGCGGTCCCCCACGCCCCCCCGCCCAGCACTGCAATGCGGTCATAAGGGACAGGGATCGGGGATATGTCGAGAGGCTGTTCCATCTAGCGCCAAGATATAGGCATCCCCGCGCCCATGGTCAAACCGCCGCAGCGCAGCACAGCGGCCCCGCCCGGCAACCCTCTGAGCGCCGAAGAGGAACCCGCCGGGGCACCCCGCGCGCCCTCACCGCGCCGCGTCGATGGCCTCCAACGCGCCGCGAAATGCCTGCAAGAACTCGGGCCGGTCATAAAGGTCGTTGTGCCCCGCGCCCGCCACCGTCACATCCGCCACCAGCCGCCGCGCCGCATCCCGCACCGGCGCGCTGCGTGCCGCGGGCACGATGGTGTCGCGCTCTGCCACGATCACCGCCACCGGTACGTCCGCGCGCGCCAGCGTCTCCGCCACCTCCATCCGGTGGCGCAAGAGCCACCCCACGGGCAACCAGGGATACTGCGCCCGGGCCATGGCATGCATGGAATCGAAGGGCGTTACCAACACCGCGCCCGCCACCGACCGCTCGGCCGCGACCTGCGCGGCAGGTCCCGCGCCCAGTGACAGCCCCACAGCCACGATCCCGCCGTCCGCCTCCGGCCGCCCGGCCACCGCATCGAACACCACCGTGGCATCGGCCAGCAACGCCGCCGCCGAGGGCCGCCCCTCGCTGGGCCCATAGCCGCGGAAGTGGAAGGCCGCCACCGCCCGCCCCGGCACCAGCGCATGAAGATAGCTCGCCAGTGCATTGGCATCCCAGGCATTGCCGCCAAAGGCCAGCAGCATCGGCCCCTCCGGCGCGCCCCGCGCGGGCACCATCCCCCCCACCAGCCGGTCTCCATCGGCCGAGACTGCCTCCAGCCGCTCTCCCCCCGCCGGCAGGGGGGCTGCCGGCCCCATGGCCCAGCGGGGAAAGATCAGCCAGTCCTGCGCCAGCGCCAGCGTGGCCGCGAACAGCACCACGCCGCCTGCGACCCACGCCAGCAGCCGCAGCGCGCCCTCCAGCATCTCAGGCCGCCGCCCGCCCGGCGCCCAGAACCTCGGCCAGCGCGTCCGCCGTGACCCCGGCGATCCGCTCGGCCTCGGCCTGCGTCAGGCAGAAGGGCGGCGCAAGCCCGATGATGTCGCCCTGCGGCATCGCCCGCGCGATCACGCCCCGCCGCAGCATCGCCGCCGCCACCTTCGCACCCATGCCCTCGCCGGGCTCGAAGAACCGCCGCTGGGCGCGGTCGGCCACCAGCTCCACCGCGCACAGCATCCCCTCACCGCGGATCTCGCCGACATTGGGATGATCCCCTGCCGCCTGCCTCATGCAGGTGTTCAGATGCGCCCCCACGCGGCCCGCCGCCGCCACAAGCCCCAGCCGGTCGATCAGCTCCAGGTTCGCAACTCCCGCAGCCGCCCCAATGGGATGTGCCGAATACGTCCAGCCATGCCCGAACACCCCGTTCTCGTCCGTGCCCCGCGCCAGCACATCCCACATCCGCTGCGACACGATGGATCCCGACAGCGGCGCATAGGCCGAGGTCAGCCCCTTGGCGATGGTGATCAGGTCCGGCTTCAGCCCGTAGTGATCCGACCCGAACATCGACCCCAGCCGCCCGAACCCCGTCACCACCTCATCGGCGATCAGCAGGATGTCATGGCGTGCCAACACCTCCTGCACCGCCGCCCAATACCCCTCGGGCGGCGGCACGATCCCCCCGGTGCCCAGCACCGGCTCGCCGATGAAGGCGGCAATCGTCTCCGCCCCCTCCCGCGCGATCAGCGCCTCCAACTCCGTCACCAGATGGGCGGTGAAGTCCGCCTCCGACATCGCCGGATCGGGCCGGCGGTAGAAATACGGCGCCTCGGTGTGCAGCACCTGCGCCAGCGGCAGGTCGAACTTCCGGTGGAACAGCTCCAGCCCCGTCAGGGAGCCGGTCATCAGCCCCGAGCCGTGATACCCCCGCCAGCGCGAGATGATCTTCTTCTTCTCAGGCCGCCCGAGGATGTTGTTGTAATACCAAACGAGCTTCAGGTTCGTCTCGTTGGCGTCCGACCCCGACAGCCCGAAATAGACCCGCGCCATATGCTTGGGCGCCCGCTCCATCACCATCCGCGCCAGCCGGATCGCCGCCTCAGACCCATGCCCGGCATAGGCGTGGTAATAGGCCAGCTCGCGGGCCTGTTCGGCGATGGCCTCGGCGATCTCGGCCCGCCCATACCCCGCATTCACACAGTAAAGCCCCGCGAACCCGTCCAGCAGCCGGGTCCCGTCGCGGTCCACAATCGTGGAGCCCTCCCCGCCGGTCACGATCCGCTGCGGCGCCTCGCCCCGCGCGAACTGCCCCAGATGGGTCGAGGGGTGGAAGAAATGCTCGCGGTCCCACTTCGCAAGCTGGTCATTGGTCAACATGGCAGGTCCCTTCAGTGCCAATCACGGCAGACATACTTGATCTCGGTGAACGCCTCGAGGCCCCAGCGCGCCCCCTCGCGCCCGATCCCCGACTGCTTCATCCCCCCGAATGGAATGGGCGCGCCGGTGACCTTGGTGCGGTTCACCGCCACCATCCCGAACTGCAGCGCGCGGGCGGCGCGATAGATCCGCCGCGGCTCCATCGTGTGCAAGTAAGCGACCAGCCCATATTCCGTGGCATTGGCAAGCACCAGCACCTCCTCCTCGCTGTCGAAGGGCGTGACCGCGGCCACCGGCCCGAAGGTCTCCTCGCGCATGATCTTCGCGGTATCCGGCACATCCACCAGCAGCGTCGGGCGATAGAACAGAGGCCCCTGCCCGTCCCGCGCCCCGCCCACGAGGCACCGCGCCCCGCGCGCCACCGCATCGGCCACATGCGCCTCCTGCTTCTCCACCGCGCGTTCATGGATCAGCGGCCCGAGGTCACAATCCGCCATCCCCGGCCCCAGCGTCAGCGCCTTGATCGCCTCGGCAAACCGCGCACAGAACGGCTCATAGACCGAGCGCTCCACATAGAACCGGTTCGCCCCCAGGCAGTCCTGCCCCGAGGTGGCGAATTTCGCCTTCACCGCCTCCTCCACCGCCTGATCCAGATCGGCGTCCGCAAAGACGATGAAGGGCGCATGCCCGCCCAGCTCCAGCACCAGCCGCTTCACCGTGTCCGCCGACTGCCGGTAGAGGATCCGCCCCACCTCCGTGGACCCGGTGAACGACAGCGCCCGCACCCGCGCGTCCGAACACCATTCCCCCACGATCTCCGCGGCCTCCCCCGGCACCACGCTGAACAGCCCCGCCGGAAACCCAGCCCGCTCCGCCAGCACCGCCAGCGCCAGCGCCGAGAGCGGCGTCTCGGCGGACGGATGCGCCACGCAGGTACACCCCGCCGCCAGCGCCGCCGCCGCCTTCCGCGTCAGCATGGCCGAGGGGAAATTCCACGGCGTCACCAGCGCCGCCACCCCCACCGGCTCGCGCCAGATCTCCACCTCGGCGTCCGGCAGATGCGAGGTCACCCCCTCGATGTCGGGGCGCCGCGCGGCCTCCGCGTAATACTCCACAAAGGACGCGCCATACTCGATCTCGCCCAGCGCCTCCGACCACGGCTTGCCCTGCTCGGCCACCATGATCCGCGCCAGATCCTCGCGGTGCGCTAGGATCAGCTCATACCACCGCCGCAAAAGCGCTGCCCGATCCTGCGGCAAGGTCACCGACCAGCCGGCAAAGGCCGCCTGCGCCGCGTCCACCGCCTTCCGCGCCTCGGCCACGCCCAGCCGCGCCACCTCGGCCACAACCTCGCCCGTCGCCGGGTCGCGCACCGCAAACCGCTCCTCGGCGCCGACCCAGCCCCCGACAAACCCATCACCCCGCACAAGCCCTGCATCCGCCAACGCCCCCGCCAGAGGCTCCGCCTTCACCGCCCGCCGCGCCATCGCCATCCCACTCTCTCGGCCCCAAGTTTTCCCCCACACCGTAGACGCCGCGCGCCAGCCCATCCGCCCAGCCACACCCCGGCCCGGCAGACGATCCCTCTCTTTTTCCACCCCCCAAAAAACGATCCGCCCCCGCGCAGCCGGCCTGCCCCCCGAGGCCTGGGAGTTCCAGCGCCTGCACGGCATGGGCGAGGCGCTGCA
>SKMM01000209.1 GCA_007121055.1 Paracoccaceae bacterium
CCGCCCACGGCATAGTGGACGCCGAATTCCTTCTCCAGGTGGCTGACGAGGATGTACATGGAGGTGACGTGGTAGGGGTCGCCGCCGATGAAGAGCGGGTGGAAGGACAGCGCCATGCGCAGCCGTTCGTCGCGCACGCGGCGGGCGGCGTGACTTGCGACCGAGCGGTCGGCGCGCAGCCAGGCGAATTTGGGCAGGACCTTGATGAGGTCCCACAGCTTGTGCATCGACCGCCGGCCCAGATCCTCGAAGCCGAAGGCGTAGCGGGCCTCGGCGTCCCGCAGGAACTTGTCGTAGCCGGGCAGGTCGGCGGGGGAGAGGCGCGCGACCTCGGCCCGCATCGCCTCGGTCGACTGGCGGACGGTGAAGTGGGAGCCGTCGGGCCAGCGGATCTGGTAGAAGGGGTCGAGCGCGCGCAGGTCCACGTCCGAGTCGAAGTCGCGCCCGCAGGCGGCCCAGAGCTCGCGGAACAGTTGGGGCACGGTGACGATGGTGGGCCCGAGGTCGAATCGGTGGCCGTCCATTGTGATGGAGGACCCCCGCCCGCCCGCGCGGTCCAGCCGGTCCAGCACGGTGACGCGATAGCCCTTGGCGCCCAGCCGCATGGCCGCGGCAAGCCCGCCCAGGCCGGCACCGATCACGATGGCCCGCGGCCGGCGCGCCTCGTCCGCGGCGGCGGCCACATCGTCCTGCATGCGGTTGAGCATCACCGCTCCATGTCTGTCAGCTTCAGTTGACATCGATGCTAGGGGAGGGGCGTCACTTCGTCCAGTGCTCTTTCCCCCCTGCGACAGTTATGTCAATCTGCGTTGACACATCGCACAGGAGCGTCCGATGGAGACGGTGACCCTTTCGCTCTTCCGCTTCCCCTCGATCCCCGCCCGGCTGTGGGCGTTCGGCCAGATGGCGCTGGCCCGCTGGGGGCTGCGCCGCACGCCGGACCTTTTGCAGTGGAAGCTGTGTGGCTCGGGCACGGGCGAGGGGTTCACCCCGGTGCCCAACACCGCCGTCTATGCCATCCTCGCCACCTGGCCGTCCGAGGAGATCGCGCGGGAGCGGATCGCCAATGCGCCGGTCTGGGCCCGCTGGCGGGCGCATGCGGCCGAGGACTGGACGATCTTTCTGGCCGCGACCTCGGTCCGGGGGCAGTGGGCGGGGGCGCAGCCCTTCCATGCCGTGGCCGAGCCAGGCGAGGGGCCGCTGGCGGCGCTGACACGGGCGACGGTGAAACCCAAGGTGGCGCTGAAGTTCTGGGGTTCAGTGCCGGATATCTCCAAGGTGATCGGAATGGACGGGCATGTGGCCTTCAAGATCGGTATCGGCGAGGTGCCGCTGCTGCACCAGGTGACGTTCTCCATCTGGCCCGACACGCAGACCATGGCGGAGTTCGCGCGCCATGACGGGCCGCACGCCCGCGCCATCAAGCGGGTGCGGGACGAGAAGTGGTTCTCGGAAGAACTGTATGCCCGCTTCCGCATCCTGGGCGAGTGTGGCAGTTGGGGCGGTGACAGCCCGCTGAAACCGCTCGAGAGGTCCGCTGCATGAAGGCCCCCTTCCCGTTCTCCGCCATCGTCGGCCAGGAGGAAATGAAGCTTGCCATGGTCCTGACCGCCATCGACCCCGGGATCGGGGGGGTGCTGGTGTTCGGCGACCGGGGGACGGGGAAATCGACCGCCGTGCGGGCGCTGGCGGCGCTGCTGCCGCCGATCAAGCAGGTGGAGAGCTGTCCGGTGAACTCGGCCAAGGTCGGGGACTGCCCGGACTGGGCGCGGCTGACGTCGAAGAAGATCGTGACGCGGCCCACCCCGGTGGTGGACCTGCCGCTGGGGGCGACCGAGGACCGGGTGGTCGGTGCCTTGGATATCGAGCGTGCGCTGAGCCAGGGCGAAAAGGCCTTCGAGCCGGGGCTGCTGGCGCGCGCCAACCGAGGCTATCTCTATATCGACGAGGTGAACCTGCTGGAGGACCACATCGTCGACCTGCTGCTGGACGTGGCGCAGTCGGGCCTGAACGTGGTGGAGCGGGAGGGGCTGTCGATCCGGCACCCGGCGCGCTTCGTGCTGGTGGGCTCGGGCAACCCCGAGGAAGGCGAGTTGCGGCCGCAGCTTCTGGACCGGTTCGGGCTGTCGGTGGAGGTGGGCTCGCCCAAGGACATCGCCACGCGGATCGAGGTGATCCGGCGGCGGGACGCCTATGAGAACGACCACGACGCTTTCATGAAGCGCTGGCACGGCGAGGATGTGAAGCTGCGCAAGCGGATCCTGTCGGCGCGCGACCTGCTGCCCAAGATCGACACGCCCGAGGCCACGCTGCACGACTGTGCCGAGCTGTGCCTGGCGCTGGGCTCGGACGGGTTGCGGGGAGAGCTGACGCTGCTGCGCACCGGCCGCGCGCTGGCGGCCTATCAGGGCGCCGAGACCCTGACCCGCGAACACCTGCGCGAGGTGGCGCCCATGGCCCTGCGCCACCGGCTGCGCCGCGATCCGCTGGACGAGGCGGGGTCGGGCGCGCGTGTGGGCCGGGTGATCGAAGAGGTCTTCGGGTGATCCCAGCCGACGGCCCTCCGGCGGTGCAGTGGGCGCGCCTCGGGGGGGCGCTCGCGCTGCTGGC
>SKMM01000407.1 GCA_007121055.1 Paracoccaceae bacterium
GACGAACTGGGCGCGGTGCTGGGCAAGACGCTGGGCGTGCCGCTGTTCCAGGAACAGGCCATGCAGATCGCCATCATCGGCGCGGGCTTCACCCCGACCGAGGCCGACCAGCTCCGCCGTGCGCTGGCCACCTTCCGCAAGCTTGGCAACATCTCGGACTTCCGCGACCGGTTCCTGGTGGGCATGGCCGCCAACGGCTACGCCCCCGACTTCGCCGAGCGCTGTTTCGCCCAGATCGAGGGCTTCGGCAGCTACGGCTTCCCCGAAAGCCACGCGGCCTCCTTCGCGCTCCTCGTCTACGCCTCGGCCTGGATCAAGCGCCACCACCCCGGCATCTTCGCCTGCGCGCTCCTGAACTCCCAACCCATGGGCTTCTACGCGCCCGCCCAGATCGTGCGCGACGCCCGCGAGCATGGCGTCGAGGTGCGCCCCGTCTGCATCAACGCCAGCTACTGGGACAACGTGATGGAGCCCGACGGCCGCGGCGGGCTGGCACTGCGGCTGGGGTTCCGGCAGATCCGCGGCCTGCCCGAGGATGACGCGGCCTGGATCGCCGCCGCCCGCGGCAACGGTTACCAAAGCGTGGCCGATGTCTGGCGCCGCGCCGGCCTCGCGCCCGCGCTGCTGGCCCGTCTCGCCGAGGCGGATGCCTTCGCGGGTCTCGGCCTCACCCGCCGCGACGCGCTCTGGGCCGCGCGCGGGCTCGCAGGCCCCGCCCCTCTGCCGCTCTTCGCCCAGGACATCGACGGCGAGGGCGCGCTGGAGCCCGAGGTTACGCTGCCGCCCATGGGCCTCGGTGAGGAGGTCGTGGCCGATTACGCCAGCCTCCGGCTGTCGCTGCGCGCCCACCCGCTGGCGCTGCTGCGGCCCTTGCTGACGCCAGCGCCGGGCGGTGTTCACGACAATGACATCTCCCGATCTGGAACACAGCCGCGCCCCGGTCGTTGAGTAGGCGAGGACGCAGACAAGGCGTCTCGAACTCGATAAGGAGGCAAAGATGAAAAAGATCGTTGCAACCGCAGTTTCCGCCCTGATCCTTGGCACCGGTGTGGCTCTGGCGAGCCCCGATAACGCCGAACTCGAATTCCCGATGACCCAGGAACAGTTCCTCGAGGTCTTCCCGGAAATGACCGAGGTCGATTTCATGCTGATCACCGAAGGCGACAGCCAGATCATCCAGGAGCAGGACTTCAACGCCGCCGTTGAAGGTGGTCTCATCGAAGATCCGCGCGGGTAATCGCGCATCCCAACGCTGATCGTCGGTGCCATCGCATCGACCGCGGCGCGGCCCCCGAGGGTCGCGTCGTTTTCATGCGCGCCGGCCTTTGCCGCAGCTAGGCCGCCTCTGACAGGCGCATTGCGCGCAGGAGGTCCGCGATCTGGGCCAGTTGCTCGGACAACGGGTTGCGGCGGCGCCAGATCACCCCGATGGTCCGGCTCGGGCGTGGCGCGGGCAGTCGGGCGACGGCCACCGGGGCACTGCGCGTTTCCACCCGCACCGCCATGTCGGGGATCAGCGTGATGCCGATGCCCGCCCCGACCATCTGCACCAGCGTGCTCAGCGAGCTGCCCTCCATCAGATCCCGCGCCCCGCCCCCCATGCGGCAGAAGGACAGCGCCTGGTCGCGGAAACAATGCCCCTCCTCCAGCAGCAGAAGGCGCATCTTCGGCAGCATCTCGGGCGGGGGCACCGGCTGGTCGGCCTCGGCCAGCGGGCGCACCAGGCGGAATTCCTCGGCAAACAGCGGCTCTTCGTGCAGCGCGGGCTCGGACACCGGCAGCGCCACGATGGCCGCATCCAGCCGCCCGGCCAGCAGTTCCTCGACCAGCCGCGCGGTCACCGCCTCGCGCGGGCGCAGGTCCAGCCCCGGCAGCTTCGCCGACAGGGTCTTGATGACCGCGGGCAGCAGATAGGGCGCGACGGTGGGAATCACCCCGATGCGCAGCTGTCCCGCCATCGGCCGGGCCGAGGCGCGGGCGAGGTCGCCCAGCTCGTCCACCGCGCGCAGGATGTCGCCCGCCCGCTCGGCCACCGCCTCGCCCAGCCGGGTCAGCCGCAGCTGGCGCGCGCCACGCTCCACCAGGGGCGCGCCCAGCAGATCCTCCAGCTCCTTGATCTGCAACGACAGGGCGGGTTGCGAGATGGCGCAGGCCTCGGCCGCGCGGCCGAAATGGCGCCGCTCGGCCAGGGCCGCGAAATAGCGCAGGTGCTTCATGGATAGCTTGTTCATTTGAACTTCTTATCTTCGAGATAAGAAAATGCAAGTTTCCTTGATGATTGGCCCGTGCTATCCCACCTGCAGATCACAGGGCGGGACCGCCGCCCGGCAACATCGATGAGGATGACATGGACGGACAAACCCCTCCGAACACCGGCAAATGCCCCGTCATGCACGGCGGCAACACCCAGGCCGGGACCGGCGTCTCTGACTGGTGGCCGAACACGCTGAACCTCGACATCCTGCACCAGCACGACACCAAGCCCAACCCCATGGGCAAGTCCTTCGACTACCGTGAGGAGCTGAAAAAGCTGGACGTCGCGGCGCTGAAGCAGGACCTGCACGCGCTGATGACCGACAGCCAGGACTGGTGGCCGGCCGACTGGGGCC
>SKMM01000220.1 GCA_007121055.1 Paracoccaceae bacterium
GGGCGGTGTTGTAGGCAAACGCCCAGAACAGGTTCTGCCGGATGTTGCGGATCGTCGCCTTCGACAGCGCGATCGCGTTCGGCACGCCGCCGAGCGCGCCCGACATCAGCACCACGTCGGCAGCCTCGATGGCGACATCGGTGCCGGTGCCGATCGCGATGCCGACATCCGCCTC
This sequence comes from Paracoccaceae bacterium, assembly GCA_007121055.1. Taxonomy (GTDB): domain Bacteria; phylum Pseudomonadota; class Alphaproteobacteria; order Rhodobacterales; family Rhodobacteraceae; genus Rhodobaculum. Next base: position 176 of record SKMM01000220.1, read on the forward strand.
GGCCAGCGCGGGGGCGTCGTTGATGCCGTCGCCCACGAAGGCAAGCCGGCCGTGGGCGTCCTTCAGCTCGCGCACCGAGGCCACCTTGCCCTCGGGCAGCACCTCGGCCACCACCGCGTCGATGCCGAGTTGCCGGGCGATGGCTTCGGCGGTGCGGCGGTTGTCGCCGGTGACCATGGCGACCTTCAGCCCGAGGGCGTGGAGGGCGTGGATGGCGGCGGGGGTTTCCGCCTTGATCGGGTCGGCCACGGCGATGATGGCGGCGAGGCGGCCGTCGAGGGCGGCATAAAGGGGGGTCTTGCCCTCGTCGGCCAGCCGCGCGGCGGTGTCGGCAAAGGCGCCGGTGTCGAGGCCGAGGCGCGCCATGTAGCGGTCGGCGCCGATCTCGACGCGGGCCTCGCCGGCCTGCGCGGTGACGCCGAAGCCGGTAACGCTGTCGAAGCCGGTGACCTCGGGCAGTTGCAGGCCCTCGGCGGCCGCGGTGATGGCCCGGGCGATGGGGTGTTCGGACTTCGCCTCGACCGCGGCGACCTGCGCCAGCACGGTGTCGCGGTCGAAGCCCGCGGCCAGTTCCAGATCGGTGAGCTTCGGCTTGCCCTCGGTCAGCGTGCCGGTCTTGTCGAAGGCGACGACGCGCGCCTCCTTCAGCAATTGCAGCGCCTCGCCCTTGCGGAACAGGACGCCCGTTTCGGCCCCGCGCCCGGTCCCCACCATGATCGAGGTGGGGGTGGCCAGCCCCATGGCGCAGGGGCAGGCGATGATGAGGACTGCGACTGCATTCACCAGCCCGAAGGTCAGCGCGGGCTGCGGGCCGAAGGCGAACCACACCGCAAAGGTGGCGAGCGCGATGGCGATGACGGCCGGCACGAACCACATCGTCACCCGGTCCACCAGCGCCTGGATCGGCAGCTTGGCGCCCTGCGCTTGTTCCACCATGCGGATGATCTGCGCGAGCATCGTGTCGCCGCCCACGGCGGTGGCGCGGAAGGCGAAGGCACCGGTCTGGTTGACCGTGCCGCCCACCACGGTCGCGCCGAGCGGTTTGGCCACCGGCACCGGCTCGCCCGTGATCATGGATTCGTCGACATAGCTTTCGCCTTCGACGACCTCGCCGTCCACGGGCACGCGCTCGCCGGGCCGGACCTCGATGACGTCGCCCGGGCGGACCGCGTCGATGGCGAGGTCCGTGGCGACGCCATCGCGGCGGACCCGCGCGGTCCGCGCCTGCAGGCCGATCAGGCGCTGGATCGCCTGAGAGGTGCGGCCCTTGGCACGCGCCTCCAGATACCGGCCCAGCAGGATCAGGGTCACGATCACCGCGGCGGGCTCGTAATAGACGTTGACGGTGCCCGCGGGCAGGAGCCCCGGCGCAAAGGTCGCCACCAGCGAATAGAGGAAGGCCGCCATGGTGCCCACCGCCACGAGGCTGTTCATGTCCGGCGCGCCCCGCACCAGCGCCGGAAAGCCCAGCGCATAGAAGCGGATGCCGGGGAAGGCCATGACCAGCGTGGTCAGGGCGAACTGGATCAGCCAGCTCGTCTGCATGCCGATGGTGGACATGATGAAGTGGTGCACCGGCGGGATCATGTGCGAGCCCATCTCCAGCACGAAGACCGGCAGCGTCAGCGCGCCCGCGATCATCACGTCGCGGCGCAGCGCGGCCGCTTCGGCGTCGCGGCGGGCGGCGGTCGTGTCCTCGGCAGCGGGGCGGCGTTCGCGGGCGGCATAGCCTGCGCGCTCGATGGCGGCGATCAGCGCGGTCGTCTCGGCGCTGCCCGTCACCGTGGCCCGCTCGGTGGCGAGGTTGACGCTGGCCTCGGTGACGCCTGGGACGCCCTGCAGCGCCCGCTCCACCCGGCCGACGCAGGAGGCGCAGGTCATCCCCTCCACCTCCAGTTCGACGCGGGCCTCGGGCACATCGAAGCCCGCCCCGCGCACGGCCTCGACCAGCGCGGCCCCCTCCACGGGCGCCGAAAATCCGATCTGGGCGCGTTCAGTCGCGAGGTTCACATCGGCGCGCACCACGCCGGGGACGGCGCGAAGGGCCCGCTCCACACGGCCTACGCAGGAGGCACAGGTCATCCCCTCGATGGGCAGGCTGCGTGTGGCGAGGGGTTTGGCGGGCGCGTTCATGGGGTTTCGACTCGCTTGGGGGCGTGGTTCCTAAACCACATGGGGCTTCCCACCATGGGAAGGTCAAGCCCCGGGGCGCCGAAGTCCGAGCGTGCCGGAAAATCTTCGGAAACGTCCTTGACCTTCCCATGGTGGGAAGCCCCATCTGCTGTGGCACCGGGCGAAACCCCAGACGGAATCAAGGAGGCTCTGGTGCAGATCCACATCGAAAACATGACCTGCGGCGGCTGCGTGCGCGGCGTCACCCGCGCGATCCACAGCGTGGACCCCGCGGCCGGGATCGA
>SKMM01000146.1 GCA_007121055.1 Paracoccaceae bacterium
CTGCAGGCCCCGCTGTGCCGCATGGTCGACCCCGCCATGACCGAGGGCATGACCGAATTCGTCGTGGGCCATGTGCTGCGCCACCACCTCGGCATCGACCTCGACCTCGCCCGCCAGACCGGCGTCTGGCAAAAACGCTCCGTCCCCATCGCCCGCGAGCGCCAGGTCACCGTGCTGGGCCTCGGCGCGCTTGGCTCCTCCGCCGGCCGTGCGCTCGCCGCTCTCAACTTCAACGTCACCGGTTGGAGCCGCACCCGCCGCGAGGTCGAGGGTCTGATTTGCCTGTGGGGTGAGGATGGCCTCGCCCGCGCCCTCTCCACCGCCGAGATCCTGGTCACTCTGCTGCCCCACACCCCGGAAACCGAGAGCCTGTTGGACACCCGCCGCCTGTCGATGCTGCCCCGCGGCGCGGTGATCGTGAACCCCGGCCGCGGCGCGCTCATCGACGATGACGCGCTGCTGGCCGCGCTCGACGCGGGCCACATTGCCCACGCCACGCTCGACGTCTTCCGCACCGAGCCGCTGCCGTCCGACCATCCCTACTGGGCGCACTCCCGCGTCACCGTCACTCCCCACATCGCGGCCGAGACCCGGCCCGTCACCGCCTCCCGCGTCATCGCCGAGAACGTCCGCCGCCTTGCCACCGGCGCGCCCCTCCTGCACCAGGTCGACCGCAGCCGCGGCTACTGACCGCCCCCCGGGACATTCTGCGGCCCTGCCACCGCCGCGCCGCTACCCTCTGCGGCGAGCGTGCCCGCGGCTGCCGTCCGCTGCACTCCGGTCGGGAGCGCGCCACGCCACGACAGAGGCGCCACGTCCCGCCCGATCGCGCACGGCGATGCAGCCGCCCGCCCCAAGCAATGTGGCCCCATCCCACACGCACTGGCCGCACGGCGGCCTGATCCCCCGCGCGTCCCGTCGTGCGGACCGGCACAGGCCGCCTCCGGGGCCTTGGCCTCGGGCGGCGCTCCGCCGCAGAGCCCTTACCAACACCGCCCTGATCACGGCCCCGTGGACCCTCCCGCCGGGCTGTGGCAGCCTGCGCCTCCGCAGGAGGTGCCCCGCATGACCGACGCCCCGAACGAGACCACCGAGATCGCGGTGATCGGTGCGGGCGTGGTCGGCTCCAGCATCGCCTACCGCCTCGCCCGCGCGGGCCACACCGTCACCGTCATCGCCCCGACCGAGCTTGGCGACGGCGCCTCCTACGGCAACGCAGGCGTGATCGCGGATTACGCCGTCCTTCCGGTGGGCACGCCCGCGGTGCTGCGCGCGCTGCCCTCGCTGCTGCTGGACCCCGACAGCCCGCTCGCGCTCCGCCGCGCCGCGATTCCCGCGCTCGCGCCCTGGCTTGCGCGCTTCCTGCGCCAGTCCATGCCCGGTGCTGCCCGCCGCAACGCCCGCGCCATCGCGACGCTGCTCGCCCACGCCGCCCAGGACTGGACCGACCTCGCCGCCGAGATCGGGGCCGAACCCCTCCTGCGCCGCCGCGGCGTCCTGTCCCTCTACGAAACCCCGGGCCAGCGCGCCGCCGCCCAGGCCGACCTTGCCTGGCGCCGCAGCCACGGCGTGCAGGTGGAGCTGCTGGGGCCCCACGAACTGGGCCAGCTTGAACCCGCCCTGCGCACCGCCGCCGAAGGGGGCGCCGCCTATTTCCCGGACACGCTCTCGGTCTCCGACCCCGGCGCGGTGCTCGCCCACCTCACCGCCGCCCTGGCGGCCCACTCCGTGCCCCGCATCCTCGACCGCGCCGAGACCCTGCGCCGCACCCGCGAGGGCGTGGAGATCACCGGCCCCGGCTTCCGCCTCAGCGCCTCGCGCGTGGTCATCGCCGCCGGCGCGCACTCCCGGCCGCTGGCGCTCGCCGCCGGCGACCGCGTGCCGCTGGAGACCGAGCGCGGCTACCACCTCGAATGGGACATGCCCGTCCCGCCCGTTTCGCGCCCCGCCTCGCCCACGGCGCGCGGCTTCTACCTCTGCCCGATGCAGGGCCGGCTGAGGGTCGCGGGCACCGTGGAGCTCGGCGGCCTCGACGCCCCGCCATCGCCCCACCGCCTGACGGCGCTGGAGGACGGCGCCCGCGCCATCCTGCCCGACCTGCCCACCCCCGACCGCGCCTGGATGGGTTTCCGCCCCTCGGTCCCCGACAGCGTCCCGGTGATCGGCCCCTCCCGCGCGGGCCCCGACATCCTCTTGGCCTTCGGCCACGGCCACCTCGGCCTCACGCTTGCCCCCGTCACGGCCCGCATCGTCGAGGCGCTGGTGACCGGAGCCGCCGCCCCTGTCCCGCTCGCACCCTATCTGCCCGCCCGGTTCTGAAAGGCGGTCAGCGGCGGTACGCCATCTCCGGCAGCTTCTCCTTCGGAAGCGCCTCCAGCGTCGCGTCCACCAGCGCCCGGTGGGGCGAGAACCTGCACACCGGGTCCGTCGCCGCCGGGTCGCCCGCCAGCGCCATGGCCTGGCAGCGGCAGCCGCCATGGTCGATGTCGCGCCGGTCGCAGCTTCGGCAGGGCTCGGACATCCAGTCATGCCCCCGGAACGCCTTAAACGCCGGTCCATGGGTCCAGATCTCGGACAAGGGCGCCTCGGTTACCTTCTGAAACCGCAGCGACGGGATCGTCCCCGCCGCATGGCACGGCAACACCGTCCCGTCCGGCGCCACGTTCAGCCCGGTCGAGCCCCAGCCCCCCATGCAGGCCTTGGGATAATCGGCATAGTAATCCGGCGGCACGAAATCGATCGCCATACGCCCGCGGTAGTCCCTCACCGCCGCCGCCACGGTGCGCTTGGCCTCCTCCACCTGGGCCCGCGTGGGCAGCAACGCCTCGCGGTTGCGCAACGCCCAGCCATAGAACTGTACACAGGCCACCTCGATCCGCCGCGCGCCCATCGCGTGGGCCATCTCCAGCGTCTCGGCCAGATCGTCCATGTTCTGCCGGTGCATCACTGCGTTGAGCGTCAGCGGAAGCCCCCGCGCCACCACCGCGCGGGCCACCTCCATCTTGCGGTCGAACCCGCCGCGATACCCCCCGATCCGGTCGGCGATCCCCGCGCGCACGCCTTGCAGCGACAGCTGCACATGGTCGAGCCCCGCCTCCTCCAGCGCCCCCAGCCGCGCCTCCGTCAGCCCGATCCCCGAGGTGATCAGGTTCACATAAAGACCCGCCGCGCGGGCCGCCGCCACCAGCTCCTCCAGATCCCGCCGCGAGGCAGGCTCCCCCCCCGACAAGTGCAGCTGCAACACCCCCAGATCGGCGGCCTCGGCGAACACCCGCGCCCAGGTGGCGGTGTCCAGCTCCGCCTCCCGCGCTGTCAGCTCCAGCGGGTTCGAGCAATAGGGGCAGGACAGCGGACAGCGATGCGTCAACTCCGCCAGTAAGGCAATCGGGGCAGGGGGGACGGGCACATCACGCATCGGCATAGTCCAGAAGCCGCTGCACCTGCAGATTGTCCAGAAACTCCCGCACGTCGTCCGCGATCTCGTCGCGCGGGGCGGCATAGCGCTTGGCCAGCCGGTCTATCAGGACCGACAGCCGCATCCCCGTGCCCAGCTCCGACAGGATCGCCTGCCCGATCTCGTCCAGCATCAACGCCCGCTCGGGCCCCAGCAGCACCGGCAGGCCCCGCACCCGGTCGTCATGCAGCCGCACCCCGCGCGGCATCCGCACCACCGGATCGCTCATGCCAGCCCCTCGCCGGGCCGCCACGCCCCGGGCGGAATGCGCCCCTCCACATAACCGTTCCACAGCGCATCCAGCTGCGCCCACAGCACGTCGGTCTTGAAGCTCAGCGCGGCGATGGCGTCCTCCTGCTCGGCCCGGGTCCTAGCATGCTCCAGAACCCATTCCAGAGTGAATCCAACGTCCTTCGGTGCTTCATTCAACCGCTGCCTGAAGTAGGCCAGCGTCTCGTCCGTCGCAAACCCGTAATGCTCCAGCAGCCCCGCGATTCGCTGCGTGTGGATCGCCGGCGCGAACATCTCGGTCAGCGAGGACGCCATCGCCGCCACCAGCGGCGCCTCCCGCACGAACCGCACATAGGCATCCACCGCAAAGCGCGTCGCCGGCATCACGCCCTGCCCGGACGCCACATAATCCGGGTCCAGCCCCACCGCCTCGGCCAGTTTCAGCCAGCGCCGGATGCCGCCGCCGGCATCCACACCCCCGTCATGGTCCTCGATCCGGCTGCGCCAGATCCGCCGCAGCCCCGGATCGGTGCAGCGCGACATGAAGGCCGCATCCTTCATCGGAATCGAGGCCTGATAGTGCCAGCGGTTCACCACCCAGGCCCGCACCTCGTCCATCGAACACTCCCCGGCGTGCAGCCGGTGGTGGAACGGATGCTTGTCGTGGTACCGCTCCGCCCCGATAGCACGCAGCCGCGCCTCCAGCGTGTCGCGGGTCAGGGACTGGTCGGTCACAGACTCACCTCCATCCCGTCCTGCGCGATCTCCCAGCCGGCCTCGGCCACCGCCGCCGCCTCGGCCGAGCCCGGCATCAGCACGGGGTTCGTGTTGTTGATGTGGATATAGATGCGCCGGCCGCGCAACCCAGCCAGCCGCGCCAGGCTCCCCTCCGGCCCGGTCATCGCCAGATGCCCCATGCGCGCCCCCGTCTTGGTGCCCGCACCGCTGCGGGCCATGTCGTCGTCGGCCCAGACGGTGCCGTCAAAGAACACCGCATCGGCCTCGGCCAGCCGGTCGCGCAGCCAGTCCGGCACCTCGGCACAGCCCGGCAGGTAATGCACGACTCCCCCGGGCCCTGCCAACCGCAACCCAACGGTCTGCTCGCCCACCAACCGCGTCGCGGCCCCTTCCTCGAAATCCGCACCTTCCAGATACAGCGGCACCTTGCCCGGCACCGCATAGGCGGTGACCTCCAGCCCCGGCACCGGCTCGAACGCCTCTTCCAGCGCGATCTCGCGCTGGCGCACCATCCCGGGATCCAGCACGCCAAAGATCGGATTGTCCGCCAGAACCCCCCGCGTGGCCGGCGTCGCATACAGATCGAACGCCGTCTTTTCCCGCAGGCTCAGCAGCCCCGCCACATGGTCCACATCGCCATTGGTGACGATGACCGCTCGGACAGGGGTGTGGCGCAGGCTGCGCGGGTGCAACTCGGGTGTCGCCTGCATCTGCAGCCGCAGATCGGGCGAGGCATTCAGCAGCACCCACCCCGCGCCATCGACCGACACCGCCACCGAGGACTGCGTCATCGGGGCGATGCGGCCGTCGCGGGCTGCGGCGCACACATCGCATCCGCAATTCCATTGGGGCAGGCCACCACCGGCGCCGGCACCCAGAACACGGAGGATCATGCGCCGCAGGTCGCTTCAGAGCACGTCGTCGGCGCGCCGCTCGTCTTCGGCGGGACCGTACATGTTGATCTCCATGCCGCAGGCGATCAGCGTCGCAGTGGGTTTCTTCCAGGCCATGTCCAGATCCTCCTCTTGGTTTGGCTCAAGGTCTCGGGTCGCCCCGAGAGGCTAGCAGGCGGCACCCCCTGCAACAACGGAGATGCCGCGATGGTGAAGCCCGAAACGGGCCGGGCTCATTCCACCGAGATGCGGTGAATCTCGCCCTCGTCCAGCGCCACGTACAGCGCGCCGTCCGGGCCCATCACCAGCGACCGGAACCGGCCCGAGCCCATGGGCAGCGGGAACTCGCTGGCCTCGGCAGAGCTGCCGTCCTCGGCGACGTCCATCAGGTCGATGCGCTGGCCCACCGGCGTGCCGCCGAAGCCGATGCCCATGTAGCCCACGACCAGCATGTCCTCCCAGTCGCCCCACTGGTCACCGGCCAGATAGGCCATGCCCGAGATGCCCTGCGACAGCTGGTTGTTCTCCCAGGCGGGCGCCATGGCGTCGGGGTAGGTTTCGAAATCGGTCATCGGCATCCAGGCGGCGCGCTCCGCCGGGTCCATCCCCTCCATCTGGTTGGGGGAATAGCCGCAATAGTCGTCCGGGCAGTCGCCGCGCCCGGCCATGTTGGGCCGCGGGTCCCAGCCGCTGTTGGCGCCGGCAAACAGCACGTTGATCTCGTCCGTGTGCCAGGGCCCGTGCTCCGAGATCACCGCGGTGTGGTCGCCGGGGCGGAAGGCGATGCCCTGCACATTGCGGTGGCCGTAGGTGTAGATGCGCGCGTCGAACCCTTCGGGCGGGGCGTTGCCCTCGGCGGCATTGCCGTTGCGGTCCACCCGCAACACCTTGCCGCCCAGCTCGGTGCCGCTCTGGGGCACATGGCCGGCATGGGTGTCGCCCGTGGTGACATAAAGGTTGCCGCTGCCCGGGTTGAAACGGATCCGTCCGCCATTGTGCGCGCCGGAATCGCCGAAGGGGTGGTCGCTCGCCTGTGGCTTGTAGGGGATGTCGTCGATGATGTCGGTACGGTCCGACACCCCTGTCAGATCCTCGTTGACCACCATCCGCACCACTCGGTTCGACCCCGGCTCGCTCAGCCGCGAGGCTGAGTAGATGTAGACGAAGCGGTTGTCGTCGAACTCGGGGTCCACCGCAACGCCCAGCATGCCGGCCTGCCCGTCACAGAACAGGTCCTCGGCGGTCTCGGCGAAGCCGTCGGTGCCTTCCATGCCCAGCAGATGCGCCACGTCGCCGTTCTCGTGGCGCACCGACAGGCCGCGGCATTTCTCGGTGAAGAACATCGTGCCGTCGGGCAGGAAGGCCATGTCCCACGGATCCTGCAGGTCGCTCAGCACCGTGCTGGACGTCAGTGAGGGGGTGGAGGCGGCGGCCGCCCCGATGGACAGGCCGGTCAAGCCGCCTGCCGCCACGGCCGCACACAGCGACCACGGGATGATCTGTCGGTTCATTCTGTTTCCTCCCAGTGTGTCACGCTCTCCTCCTGCGTGACATTGCCGCAGGGTATGCCGCCCACGGACGAAATCAACGGTTTTGTGAATCTTTCGTGATCCTTTCCGCCGGGCGCCCCTCCGGCCCCCCTTGGGCCTCAGGGAAACGCGGTGGAGATGAAGGCCGCCAGATCGACGATCTGCTGGTCCGTCAGCTCTTCCGACAGCGAGAACATCAGCGCCGAGTTCGCCCCCACCATCTCGCGCGCGCGGTAGCTCAGCAGCCGGTCGACGATGAACTCGGCATCGCGCCCCTGGATCGACGGAAAGCTCGCCATGCCGCGCCCCGTGCGGCCGTGGCAGTTCACGCAGTTCTCGGCATAGCGCGCTTCGCCCGCCGCCGGGTCGCCTTCCAGCGCCAGCGCCGTGGCGGCCGCCACACCCAGTCCCAGACCCGCCGCCAGCGCGGCGCCCCAGAGCATCCTCATTCCGACCATCCTCCCCAGTGCCGGCCCGCGGCACCCCTCCTCCGGGCGCCGGGCTGGAGTGAACATGCATGGCTTGTGCACCGATTGGCAAGCCCGCAGCCGTACCGGCCATCTTCGCGATTGTCTTGCCCCCGCGCCCTGCGTACCGTCGCGGCACGCGGCCCGCCCCGGACCAAGGCGGCGCCACGGAGGAGGGGTCGATCACGGCGGCGCGCAGCCGCGCCGCCCAGAGGGGGGAACGAGGATGAAACCCATCACCACCACCATGCTGGCGCTCACGCTGGCCGCGCTCAGCGTCCTGTGGGCGCCCCGCGCCAGCGCCGATGACGCGCCGCACCACTTCCTGTTCAGTATCACCACCGACGAGAGCTGGGCCGCGGGCTCGGCGCTGACCCAGGCGGTGGTGGCGGCCGAAAGCGGGCATGAGGTCACCGTGCTCCTCAGCGTGCGCGGCATCTACCTGGCGCACACCAAATCCGTGCAGGGCGGCTTCTCCGTCACCGGCCAGTCCCCGCGCTACCTGCTGGCCAAGCTGATCCGCGACGGCCATGAGGTGCTCGTCTGTGGCGTCTGCCTCGTCGCGGGGGGCATCGAGCCCGAGGATCTGGTGGAAGGCACCAAGGTCTCCGGCCCCGAGCTGATGCTGGCCGCCATGACCCGCCCCAACACCGTCGCCCTCAGCTATTGACCGGGCGGCTGCCGCTCAGCCCTCATGCTTGAGCAGGAGCAGCAGCGCCCCGACGCACAGCGCGATCCCCGGCAGCACCAGCACCGGGGGCGCCTCCTGGCCCAGACCCAGCTCCCAGAGGATCACGAAACTGGGCACCAGATAGGTGTAGGCCATCACCTTGGCCGCCGGCAGCCGCAGCGCCGCGTACTGCAGCAGCAGGAAGGTCACCGCCGTCGCCGGCAGCCCAAGATACAGCGCCGTGATCCACACGATCGCCGGCAGCGCGCCCCAGTCGGTCGCCATCAATGCCGAGGGCGACAGCACCAGCAGCACCGCAAGGCCGCCCAGCATCACCAGCCCCGTGCTCACCGCCGCGCGCTCGCCCCGGTTCAGCCGCGCCACCATGGGCGTGAACAGCGCATGCGCCACGCAGCCTACGAAGAAGATCGCCTCGCCCCGACCAGGCTCGAAGGCCAGCAGCTTGTCCAGATCGGCGCGGAAGATCACCCAAACCGCCCCCAGCGCCCCCACCCCCAACGCCAGCGCCATCCGCGAGCTGGTTCGCTGCCCCAGCAGCACCCAGCCGAACCCCGCCGCCATCAGGGGTGTCAGCGTGAACACCGCCGAGGTCGATACCGGAGAGGCGGTCTTCAGCGCCTCGAACATCAGCACGAAATAGATGGCAAACAGGCTGCCCAGCAGCGGCCAGCGCCAGGGTGCGGCTCCCAGCCGCCACCCGCTGCGTGCGCTGCGCAGCCCGGGCAGCAGCGCCACCAGCGCCCCCATCACCCCCACCGCCACGGCAAAGCGCATCACGGTCAACACCATCGGGTCCACATGCGGCGCCGCCAGACCCCCCAGCCCGAAGGACCCCGCCACCAGCGCGGCAAAGCCGAGCATCGCCAGATGCCCCCGCAGCCGCGCCGCCGGTGCGCTGCGCAGATCCGTGACGGCGGGGTGCCCCGGCCGCGCCTCAGTCAAGCGCCCACGCCTCGGCCGCGGCCTTCAGATGCCCCAGTGCCGCCTGCACCTTGGCCGAGCGGTGCAGGTCCACATGGCTCACCAGCCACAGCACAGCATCCCACTCCTCCCGCGCCGGGAGGATCTCGACCATCCCTTGCGCCTTCCACGGCGGCAAAAACCCGACGCCTGCCCCGTCCAGAACCGCGCGTTCGAGGGTCGCCAGATCGCTGCCCCGGAACACCAGCGCCGAGGCCGGCACATGCCCCGCCAGCCAGCGCAGGAACGGCACCGGCGTGTCCGGCCGGTCTGGCCCCACGCAGCGGTGCCGCGCCAGCTCCTCGGCCCCATCGGGCCGCCCGTGCGCGGCGACATACTCGGGCGCCGCATAGAGCGCATATCGAATGCGGCCAAAGGGTTGCACGACATTGTCTGGCTCCTGCGGCCGGTCGCTCGCCCGGATCGCCACATGAGCCTCGCCATATTCCAGCCGGTAGACCCGCGTGTCGGTCAAGAGCCGCACCGCCAGCGCCGGATGCGCCGCCCCGAACCGGATCAGCGCGGGCACCAGCAGCGGCGCGAGTTCGGGAATGGAGGTGATCGTCAGCTCCCCCTCCATTGCCGTGCCGCCGCCGCCCAGCCGAGCGGCAAGCTGCGCGAACTGATCGTCGGTGGCGCCCGCCACCTGCATCAGCTCTATCCCCGCCTCGGTGGGCGTGTAGCCGCGCGCATGGCGCTGGAACAGGCGCAGGCCCAGCCGGGCCTCGAGGGCGTCCACATGCCGGATCACCGTGGCGTGATGCACCCCCAGCGCCTCTGCCGCCCCCGAGACGGTGCCTGCGCGGGCGACGTGATAGGCGATTCGGATCTCGTCCCAGGTCTCGAAACCGGGCATGGGTCCTCCGGACTGACGCGCCATCAGCGCATATCGGTCCGGCAAGGGCAAGCCAGTGCGAGTCTGGCCGGGTCCGTCAACAGAGTAACCATCCGGTGGGAGCCGCGGTCAGGCGGCCTTGACGCTGGCTTTTGGGGCGGCCCAGTTCCACGGGAGCAGTTCCGGCAGGCGTGAGACGGGCATGTCGGAGATGCGGGCGATGAC
>SKMM01000037.1 GCA_007121055.1 Paracoccaceae bacterium
CCGGCGGACCAGACCTCCTGCACCGCGCCGTCGCCGGCGGCGAAGATCCAGGCGTCGAGCAGCCGGTCCCCGGACAGGCCCGCAAGGTCGGGCGCCTCGGCGTCCAGCGCCATGAGGTCGGCCCAGAGCCCCGGGGCGATGGAGCCGGACGCGCGCCCCGCGGCCTGCGCGCCCCCCGCCAGCGCGCCCGAAATCAACACCCGTCCGGTGGAGGCGTCGGGGCGGGCCAGCGCCGCGCGGGTGCGGTCGCGCAGGCGTTGGGAGTATTCGAGCGTGCGCAGTTCCTCGGCCAGCGCGATGCGGATGTTGCTGTCCGACCCCACGCCGAAACGTCCGCCCGCCCCCGCCCAGCGCACGCCGTCGAAGATGCCGTCGCCCAGCGAGGATTCGGTGATCGGGCACAACCCCGCCACGGCGCCCGTGGCCGCGAGCCGCTCGGTCTCGTCGGGCAGCATCTGGGTGCAGTGGATCAGGCACCAGCGGGCGTCCACCGCCATGTGGTCGAGCAGCCAGCGCACCGGGCGCGCGCCAAGCGCGGCCTCGACTTCGGTCACCTCGGCGGTCTGCTCGGCGAGGTGCATGTGCAGCGGACCGGGCAACGCCGCCACCTGACGCAGCGCCGCGGGATCCACCGCCCGCAGGGAATGCGGCGCCACCCCGAGGACGGCGTCGGGCGGCAGCGCCCGCAGCGCCCGCAGCGCCCCCTCCCAAAGCCGCAGGAACCCGTCGGGGTCGGTGCCGAAGCGGATCTGGCCGGGACCCAGCGCGCGCCCGTCGCAGCCGCCGAAGCGGTAGAGCACCGGCAGGAGCGTCAGACCGATCCCGCTGGTCTGCGCCGCCGCGGCGATCCGGGACGACATTTCGGCCGGGTCGGCATAGGGCGTGCCGTCGGGGCCGTGGTGGAGATAGTGGAACTCCACGCTCGCCCCATAGCCCGCCTCCAGCATCTCCATCTGCACGAAGGCGGCGATGGCCTCCACATCCTCGGGCGTCAACCGGTCGAGGAAGCGGTACATCAGCCGCCGCCAGGTCCAGAAACTGTCGGACGGATCGGGGCCGCGCGCCTCGGTCAGCCCGGCCATGGCGCGCTGGAAGGCGTGCGAATGCAGGTTGGCCGGTGCGGGCAGAAGGATACCCAGCCGCATGCCCTCAGGGGCCGCGCAAGGGGTCACGGCGGCGATGCGCCCGGCCGGGTCGATCCTCACCGACACGTCCCGCGCCCAGCCGTCCGGCAGCAGCGCCGCCCGAGCCCACAGAACCTGCATCCACCCGCCTCCGCCGCGTTGACAGGGTTAATTTGTGCAGACAATATCGGCGCAATCAAGCCCGACGGGAGCGCCATGGCAAGACAGGTCCTTTCCGGTGCCACGCTGGCCTGCCCCACGCTCCCTGCGCCGGTGCGGGACGGGGCGGTCGCGGTGGAGGGGGACCGCATCCGCTGGGCGGGACCGGCGGCGGAGATGCCGCAGGATCTGGCCGACTGGCCGCGGCGGGATCTTGGGGGGCGGCTGGTGACGCCCGCACCCATCGACTGCCACACCCATATCGTCCACGCAGGCTCCCGCGCGCGGGAGTTCGAGATGCGCCTCCAGGGGGCGAGCTATGCCGAGATCGCGCGGGCGGGCGGCGGCATCCTGTCCACGGTGACCGCGACGCGGGGGGCGTCGGAGGCTGCCCTGCTGGCCGAGGCGCTGCCGCGGGTCGATGCGCTGATCGCCGAAGGGGTGTGCACGCTGGAGGTGAAGTCCGGCTACGGGCTGGACCGCGAGACCGAGCTGCGGATGCTGCGCGTGGCGCGCGCGATCGGCGCAGCGCGGCCGGTGCGGGTGCGCACAAGCTATCTGGGCGCCCATGCGGTGCCGCCGGGGGCCGACGCCGACGCCTACATCGACGACATCTGCATCCCCACGCTGCGGGCCGCCCATGCCGAGGGGCTGGTCGATGCGGTGGACGGGTTCTGCGAGGGGATCGCCTTCGACACCTCTCAGATCGCGCGGGTCTTCGAGGCGGCGGGGGCGCTTGGCCTGCCGGTCAAACTCCATGCCGAGCAGCTGTCGCAGATGGGCGGGACGGCGCTCGCGGCGCGCCACGGGGCCCTGTCGGCGGACCATGTGGAGTACGCAACCGAGGACGACGCCCGCGCGCTGGCGGCCGCCGGCACGGTGGCGGTGCTGCTGCCCGGCGCCTTCTACACCCTGCGCGAGACGCAGGCCCCTCCGGTGGCCGCCTTCCGGGCCCATGGCGTGGCGATGGCGCTGTCGACGGATTGCAACCCCGGCTCCTCGCCCATGACCTCGATCCTGCTGGCGATGAACATGGGCTGCACCCTGTTCGGGCTGACGCCGGCCGAGGCGCTGGCCGGGGTGACGGTGCATGCCGCCCGCGCGCTGGGGCTTGAGGATTGCGGGCGGATCGCGCCGGGGCTGCGGGCCGATCTGGCGGTGTGGGACGTGGGCGACCCGGCGGAGCTCGCCTGGCGGATCGGGTTCAACCCGCTGCACATGCGGCTGTTCGGGGGGATGGCATGCTGACGCTGATGCCCGGGGCCACGGCCCTGGCCGATCTGGAGCGGCTGTGGCGCG
>SKMM01000069.1 GCA_007121055.1 Paracoccaceae bacterium
ACGCCGCCGCCGCTGCCGCTTGGAGCGCGGTTGGCGGGGATTGCCGTGCGCTTGCGAATGGGGAGGCGCTGCATCTCCGGCCACTATGGCCGGACGGGAGCAATCCTCTGGCGCAGGAGTGGGCCTCTGCCGCCAAGGCCCTGACCGAGGCCGGCCCCGAATGGGCCTTCTGGATCGACTGGTACGAGAAATGCCTCGCCGGCGCCCCGCAGGACTGGGAGGGCCTCCTCACCCACATCGCCCTGATCCGTCCCGAGGACTGGGACAAGGGCCCGAAGCACATCGCCGGCATGATCGAACGTTTGCGGGAAGGGCGCATGAAGCGCGCGGCAGAGGAACGAAGTCTGCGGTCGCTTGCGGGTCCTGCCCCCGCCATCACCGAGGTGCAGCGCTCTCACATCCAACTGGTGATCGCGACCGCCGAGCCGTCCGCCCAGAGCGCCGAGACGCTGCAACGCTTGTTCGCCGACATGCGGATGCAATACCTTCGCGAAATCGGGCTTCCGAACGAAGACCCGCCGGAGATTGCTCCGTTCGCGCTGCTCTCCGATACCTTTGGCGAGATGGCAGCGCTGCTGCGCAGGAACGCCGAGCAGGAGCGCAAGATTGGTGACATGTCGATCTGCATCCAGCAGCTTGAGCGCGCCAATCTCCAACTCGTCGCCGCCTCTCAGAGCACTCAGACTCCGCTGCTCCGTGTCGCCCTTGTAACAGCCTTCGCCTCCGCTTTCGGTACGGCTGGCTGGGACGCGCTGGTATCAGGCTACGCGTACCTTGGCGGGCCGACGGTTGCTGACGGTGCCAATGCTATCTGGAAACTCCTGCGGCCACCGCCTCCGCATGCCTCTCCACTCACGCCATCCATTCCGCCACTCATCGACATTTGAGGCTCTATGGCCGACCACTGGCGGGAGCGGAGGAAAAGCTGATGGACCAGACACCCACCGCCGAGGACATCGCCGCGCTGTTCACCCGTTCCGACGGGACGTATCTGTGCGCGCGGTGGGGGCGAGCGGTGGTGCCGGTGGTGTTCGGGGTGGCCGAGGGCTCGCTGGGGGTGTTCAAGGGGGCGTTCGAGGCGCTGGGGCAGTTGTCGGGGCATCCGGTGGCCGAGACCGACCCGGAGCTGGGCGCGAACCTCATGGTGTTCATGGTGCGCGACTGGGGCGAACTGGGGGACGTGCCGGGGCTGGAGCGGCTGATCCCGGATCTGGGGGCGCTGCTGGCGCGGCTGGAGGGGGCGGGGGCGAACCAGTACCGGATCTTCCGGTTCGACGCCGAGGGCGGGATCAAGGCGGCCTTCGTGCTCCTGCGCCAGGACGCCCATCTGGCGGCGGTGCCGGCCGAGGTTCTGGCGCTGGCCCAGGCGGTGCAGACGTGGCTTCTGTGGTCCGACACGGCGTTCCTCGGCACCTCGCCCCTGGCGCAGGCGCGCGGGCAGGTGATCCTGCGCCCCGAGATCGCGGGGGTGATCCGGGCGGCCTATGACCCGGTGCTGCCGGTGGCCGTCACCGATCCCGCCCACGCCCAGCGGCTGGCCGCCCGGATGATGCCGCCGCAGTGACGCTCGCCGCCCGCTGGTCCGCGGACCCCAACCGCCCGAGGTCGAACCGCCCCACTCCGGCGCCCATGGTCCACCCAGGCCGAATCTGCGGGCGGCCACCCGGACGCAAATTCCACCCCAAGCGCTGCCAGCGTCCTCGGCCAAGACGCCGCCGGCACGCCTGAGCGTGCATTCCCAAGCCCGCCGAGGGCTGCCCATCGGCCTCCCGGCGCTGTCCACCCATCCCGGCCAAAGACCGGGCCCGCGACGGGCGGTTCAGGTGGCGCAGTCGCGGCAGAACGGGGTGTAGGGGACGGCGTCCAGCCGCTCGGGGCTGATCTCGGCGCCGCAGCGGGCGCAGAAGCCGTACTCGCCCTCGTCGAGGCGCAGGAGCGCTGCGTCGATGCGGGCGATCTCGTCCCGGGCGGCATGGCCCATGCCTTCGAGCACTTCGTCCTGCTCCTGCTCGACGGCGGCGTCCTCCCAATCCTTGGTGGTGTGGGACGCAAGTTCGGCCTCGACCTCCTGCATGCGGGCGATCAATTCATCGCGGCGGGTTTCCAGCTGCAGGCGGCGTTCGGGGATCGTGGTCATGGGGGGCCTCCTTCCCGGTGCACCAGCATTGGACGCCCACGGGGGCACCGTCCTTGATGGAAATCAAGCTCCGGCTGGGGCATGGGGGGCGTCACAGGAGGGACACGCCCATGCACAGCTTCACCTGCCGGGTCTACTACGAGGACACCGACCTCGCCGGCATCGTCTACTACGCGAATTACCTGAAATTCATCGAGCGGGCGCGCAGCGAATGGGTGCGCGAGCTTGGTCTCGACCAGCGCGCGCTGAAGGCCGAGACGGGGGTGGTGTTCGCCGTGCGGCGGGTGGTGGCCGACTACGTGGCGCCCGCCCGCTTCGACGATCTGCTGGAGGTCGCGACGCGGGTGGTGGAGGTGCGGCCCGCGCGGCTGGTTCTGGACCAGCGGGTGCAGCGCGGCGCGGCGGTGCTGTTCACCGCCGAGGTGACTCTG
>SKMM01000219.1 GCA_007121055.1 Paracoccaceae bacterium
CTGATGGCGCACCAGATTACGCTTGCGCTGGCCCGCGCGCACCGTCGGGTGGCGCCGGGGCGGTCGACCCAAGCCACGGGCCGCCTGCAGGCCAAGGTGCTGGCGGCGCTGGATTATGCCCCCACCCGGGCCCAGACCCGGGCGGTGGAGGAGATTGCCGCGGACATGGCCCGGCCGGCGCGCATGAACCGGCTGCTGCAGGGCGACGTGGGCTCGGGCAAGACGCTGGTGGCGCTGATGGCGCTGCTGGTGGCGGTGGAGGCGGGCGGGCAGGGGGTGCTTATGGCCCCGACCGAGATCCTCGCCCGGCAGCATCTGGAGAACCTCGCGCCGCTCGCGGCCACGGCGGGCGTGCGGCTGGAGGTGCTGACCGGCCGCGACAAGGGGGCCGAGCGCGTGGCGAAGCTGGCAGGCTTGGCCAATGGCGAGATCAGCATCCTCGTCGGCACCCATGCGGTGTTCCAGCGTGACGTGGAATTTGCCGATCTGCGGCTCGCGATCATCGACGAACAGCACCGCTTCGGCGTGGCCCAGCGCCTGGCCCTGGCGGAAAAGGGCCGCGCCGATGTGCTGGTGATGACCGCCACGCCCATCCCCCGCAGCCTGTCGCTGGCGCAGTACGGCGACATGGACCTGTCTGTGCTGGACGAAAAGCCCCCCGGCCGGACGCCGGTGACCACGGCCCTGGTCTCGGCCGAGCGGCTGGAGGAGGTCGTCGACCACCTGCGCCGGGCCGTGGCCGAGGGCCGGCAGGCCTATTGGGTCTGCCCGCTGGTCGAGGAATCCGAGGCCGTGGACCTGACCGCCGCCGAGGACCGCTTCCGTGCCCTGCGTGCGACATTCGGTGAAGGGGTCTGCGGGCTGGTGCATGGCCAGATGCCGCCCGCCGAGAAGGACGCCGCGATGGCCGACTTCCACTCCGGCCGGACGCGGGTGCTGGTGGCCACCACCGTGATCGAGGTGGGGGTGAATGTGCCCAACGCCTCGATCATGGTGGTGGAGCGGGCCGAGATCTTTGGCCTAGCGCAGCTGCATCAGCTGCGCGGCCGGGTCGGGCGGGGCGCGGCCCAGTCCACCTGCCTGCTGATGTACCAGCCCCCCCTGACCGAGGGCGCGCGGCGCCGCCTGACCGTGTTGCGCGACAGCGACGACGGGTTCCGCATCGCCGAGGAGGATCTGGCGCTGCGCGGGGCGGGCGACCTGCTGGGCACCGCGCAGTCGGGTCTGCCGCGCTTCCGCGTGGCGGACCTCGAGCGGCAGGCCGGGCTGATGGCGCTGGCACAGTCGGATGCGCGCAAGCTGCTGGCGGACGATCCGGAGCTGACGGGGCCGCGCGGGCAGGCGGCGCGGACACTGCTGTGGCTGATGGAACAGGACAAGGCGATCCGGCTGCTTGGAGTAGGATGACCCCTGTTTGTTCACTTTTTATTCTTGACTGCGATCGGCAGAAATGAGAACAAAGAGTTAACAGAGCAACGGAGGGATGCCGCCATGATCGAGTTCAGGGACCGTCTGCGCCGCTGTGCGCCCACGCTGGCTCAGGACGCCGCCTGTGTCGCGGCGCTGGCCGTGATGCTGATGGTGGGGTTGCATCTTCCGGTCCTGCTCTGAGAGCACCGCCTTGACTTGCCCCGCGTCGGGGTCCGCTGTCCCGGCCCGACGCTCCTCTGCCGCCCCGTGCCCGGGGCGGCCTTTTTCGTCAGGCGCAGGCCGAGGCTTCGGCGGCGGCCATGGCCTCCACCGCGGCCTCGAAGGCGAGCAGGATCGAGGCGTGCCGGTTCTTGTAGTCGCGGGCCGGCACCAGCACCTCCAGCGCCTCGAACGGCGCGGCGGGCGGGGCGCCGTCCTCCTTGAGCATGGCGCGGAGTTGGGTGAGGGCGGTTTCGAGGTCGGCCCGGCTGCGGCCCATCGCCTGGGCCCCCAACACCGCGGCCGAGGCCTGGCCCAGCGCGCAGGCCTTCACCTCCTGCCCGAAGCGCGTGATGTGACCGTCGGTCACGTCGAGGTCCACCGTCACGGTGGAGCCACACAGCGGCGACCGGCGGCGCGCGCTGGCCATGGGCGCCTCCAGCCGGCCAGTGTGCGGGATATCGGCCGCCAGCGCCAGGATGCGCCCGGAATAGAGCTTGATCATGTCGCTGTCGGGCATGGCTTTCCCCCCTCGCCGGTCCGCGATAGATAACCCGGCGACCCGATTTTGCAAAGGCGCGCCCATGCCCTTCGACCCTGCCACACTGCGCTATGACGCCCGCGGCCTGATCCCGGCGGTCGCCCAGGACCACCGGACGGGCGAGGTGCTGATGGTGGCCTGGATGAATGCCGAGGCCGTGGGGCGGACGCTGGCGACGGGCCGGGTGACCTACTGGTCGCGGTCGCGCGCGGCGTTCTGGGTCAAGGGCGAAAGCTCGGGGAACGTGCAGCGGCTGGTGGAGTTGCGGCTGGACTGCGATCGCGACTGCCTGCTTTTGCTGGTGGACCAGACGGGGCCCGCCTGCCACACGAACCGCCGCACGTGCTTCTATGTCGCCGTACGGGACGGGGCCGAGGTGGAAATCCTCAGCCCGGAAGCGTGATCCCCACGAGGGCCGCGACCTCGGTGGGGCTGGCACCGTCCGCGCGAAAGCGGCGGATGGCGCGGGCATCGTCGCGCTTGGCCAGGCGGCGCCCCAGGTCGTCTCGGATAAGTCTGTGATGGTGGTAGCTTGGGGCGGAGAGCTCCAGCAGTGCCTGAAGAAGGCGGTGCAGCGGTGTGACCTCGAACAGGTCCACCCCACGAACCACTTCGGTGATGCCCTGCGCCGCGTCGTCCACCACCACCGCAATGTGGTAGGACGTGCCGATATCGCGCCGTGCCAGCACCACGTCCCCGAGGGCAGAGGCGTCGGCCACATGCTGGCCCGGGTAAAGAGGGCCGGTTTCGGTGAACTGCAGCGGTCCCGCCAGGGCTTGGGCGCGGGCGATGTCGAGCCGGATGGCGTCGCCGGGGCCGGCCGCGGCCATGGGGCGGCCGCGGCAGGTGCCGGGATAGATGTCGGAGGCGACGCCTTCCTGCGGGGCGGAGAGGGCCGCGCGGATCTCGGCGCGGGTGCAGCGGCAGGGGTAACAGGCACCCAGCGCGATCAGGCGCGCGAGCGCAGCGGCATAGGCCTCCATGCGGTCGGATTGGCGCAGGACGGGTTCAGGCCAGCGCAGGCCGAGCCAGCGCAAGTCCTCGAAGATCGCGGTCTCGAACTCGGGGCGGCAGCGGGGGCGGTCGATGTCCTCGATCCGCAAGAGGCACACGCCGGGGCGGGACCACGCGGTGAGCGCCGAGAAGGCGTGGCCGAGGTGCAGGAGCCCTGTGGGCGAGGGGGCGAAACGGGTGACGGGCTCAGGCAGCATCCCGGGTTGCACCCAGCCAGTCCTGGAATGCGGCCTTGGCCCGGTCGGTATAGGCCAGATACCGGTCGCGCCGGCCCCGCCGCCCGCCGCGGGCGTCGATGGGTGGGAAGAGGCCGAAGTTCACGTTCATCGGCTGGAATGTTCTGGCGTCCGCGCCGCCGGTGATGTGGGCGATCAGGGCGCCCATGGCGGTCTCGGGCGGGGGCGCCTCGGCGTGGTGCCCGAGGATCTCGGCCGCGGCCATCCGGCCCGCCACGAGGCCCATGGCTGCGGATTCCACATAGCCCTCCACCCCGGTGATCTGCCCGGCAAAGCGGATGTTGGGGCGCGAGCGCAGGCGCATCTGGCCGTCCAGCAGCGTGGGGGAGTTCAGGAAGGTGTTGCGGTGGATGCCCCCCAGCCGCGCGAAACGCGCCTCCTCCAGCCCGGGGATCATCCGGAAAACAGAGGTTTGCGCGCCATACTTCATCTTGGTCTGAAAGCCCACGATATTGTAAAGCGTGCCCAGCGCGTTGTCGCGGCGCAGTTGCACCACGGCGTGGGGTTTGACCTGCGGTGCATGCGGGTTGGTCAGGCCCACGGGCTTCATCGGGCCGTGGCGCAGGGTCTCGCGGCCGCGTTCGGCCATGACCTCGATGGGCAGGCAGCCGTCGAAGTAACCGGCGGTCTCGCCCGGCTTGAACTCGGTCTTGTCCGCGGCGAGCAGGGCGTCGATGAAGGCCTCGTACTGGTCGCGGTCCATGGGGCAGTTGAGATAGGCGGTGCGCTCGGCCTCGGTTTCGCCCTTGTCATAGCGCGACTGGAACCAGGCCTTGGACAGGTCGATGGAGTCGAAATGCACGATCGGGGCGATGGCGTCGAAGAAGGCCAGCGCCTCGGCCCCGGTTTCGGCCGCGATGGCCTCGGCCAGCGCGCCGGAGGTCAGGGGACCGGTGGCGATGATCCACTGGCCGGTGTCGGGCAGGGCGGTGATTTCGCCTTCCTGCACGGTGATGTTGGGATGGGCGCGCAGGCGGGCGGTGACGGCCTCGGCGAAGGGGTCGCGGTCCACGGCCAGCGCCCCGCCGGCGGGCAGGCGATGGGCGTCGGCCATGGCAATGATCAGCCCGCCGGCCGCACGCATCTCCCAATGCAAGAGGCCGACGGCATTGCGTTCATGGTCGTCCGAGCGGAAGGAGTTGGAGCACACCATCTCGGCCAGATGGCCGGTGCGGTGGGCGAAGGTACCCACGGTTGGGCGCATCTCGTGCAGGATGACGGGGATTCCGGCCTCGGCGGCCTGCCAAGCGGCCTCGGAGCCCGCCATGCCGCCGCCGACGATGTGGAGTGTCTGGGTCATGCCCGCGATCTAGCCGCGCCCGGGCGCAAAGGAAAGGGGCGGCCGGGTGGCCGCCCCCCTTCCCGTGTCAGGCCGGCAGCGGATTGGCGCGACCAAGCTTGGCGTCCACCGACAGCGCGCCCGGTCCGGCAATGGCCAGCGCGATGTAGCCGCCCGCCAGCGCGAGGTTCTTCAGAAGCTGCGTCGTCTGCATCTGGTCGGTCAGGTCGAAGTGATAGAGGAGGCCCGACGCCACGCAGAACGCGCCCAGCGCCAGCGCCACGATGCGGGTCTGCAGGCCGGCGATCAGCGCGACGCCTGCCAGGATCTCGAACAGGACCACCGGCCAGGCGAGGAAGGCCGGGATGCCGCCCGTCGCCATGAAGGCGCCGAAGCCCGCGACGTCGCCGAGCTTGCCCAGCCCGGCCATGAGGAACAGCAGGCCTAGCAGGATGCGGGCCACAAGCAGGGAGGTGTGGGTGAGGGCGGTGTTGGTCATCGGAAAACTCCTGGGATGCGATCAGCGTGTGTTCGCGGAGCTAGGGTTCGGCGCCGGGTGCAGCAATCCGCCACGCCCGCACCCCATCCCTGCGCCCCTGCACATCCCGGGCGCGATGCCGTCACCGGCCGGACCGGCGAAGCCCGCGCCCCGGGCCCAAGCGGTGGGGGCGGCCGCGCAGGCTGGTGGTCTCAGACCTCCACATCCTCCTCGCCGGTCTCGGCGATGCGGGCGACGGAGACGACTTCCTCGCCCGGGGCGGTGGTGAAGACGCGCACGCCGCCCGCCCCGCGGGACCGGAACGAGATGCCCGTGACCGGGCAGCGGATCGACTGGCCGGTGGAGGAGGCCAGCATGATCTGGTCGGCCTGATCCACCGGAAAGGCCGCCACCAGCGGGCCGCCGCGCATGGCGCGGTCCATGGCCGCCACGCCCTGCCCGCCGCGCCCGCGCACGGGGTAGTCGTGGCTGGAGGACAGCTTGCCGAAGCCGCGCACGGTGATGGTGAGGATCAGGTCCTCGGCCGCCGACATCTCGGCATAGCGGGCCTGGGGGAGGGCCACGTCGGCCACGGCCTCCTCGTCCTCGTCGGGCTCCACGCCATCCTCCAGCGCGCCCTCGACGGCGCGGCGCATCTTGAGGTAGGCCGCGCGCTCCTCGGGCGTGGCGGTGAAGTGGCGGATCACGGCCATGGACACCACGCGGTCGCCGTTGGACAGCCGGATGCCCCGCACGCCGGTGGAGTCGCGGCCTTTGAACACCCGCACATCGGTGGTGCGGAAGCGCATGGCGCGGCCCGAGGCGGTCACCAGCAGCACGTCGTCCTCCTCGCCGCAGATGCGCGCGTTCACGAGGCTGACGCCCTCGGGCAGCTTCATGGCGATCTTGCCGTTGCGCATGACATTGGCGAAGTCCGACAGCTGATTGCGGCGCACGTCGCCGGCCGAGGTCGCAAAGACGATCTGCAGGTCGGCCCAGTCGGCTTCGTCCCGGTCCACCGGCATGATGGCCGCGACCGAGACGCCGGGCTGGATCGGCAGGATGTTGACGATGGCCTTGCCGCGGGCGGACCGGCCGGCCTGCGGCAGACGCCAGCACTTGAGCTTGTAAGCCATGCCGTCGGTGGTGAAGACCAGAAGCGGCGTGTGGGTGTTGGCCACGAACAGGGTCGTGACCACGTCGTCCTCCTTTGTGGCCATCGACGACAGGCCCTTGCCGCCGCGGCGCTGGGCGCGGAATTCGCCCAGGGGGGTGCGCTTGATGTAGCCGCCCGAGGTCACGGTCACGACCATGTCCTCGCGCTCGATGAGGTCCTCGTCCTCCATGTCGCCGGCCCAGTCGGCCATCTCGGTCCGGCGGGGGATGGCGAACTGGTCGCGGATCTCGGTGAGTTCGCCCGCGATGATCTCCATGATCCGGGCGCGGGAGCGCAGGATGTCGAGGTAGTCGCGGATCTTGCCGGCAAGCTCCTGCAGCTCGTCGGTGACCTCGCGCACGCCCATGGCGGTCAGGCGCTGCAGGCGCAGGTCGAGGATGGCGCGGGCCTGAAGCTCGGACAGGTTGTAGGTCCCGTCGGGGTTCATGGTGTGGGTGGGGTCGTCGATCAGCCGGATGTAGTCGGCGATGTCGGCGGCGGGCCAGGCGCGGGTCATCAGGCGTTCGCGCGCCTCGGCCGGGTCGGCCGACGAGCGGATGGTGGCGACGACTTCGTCCACGTTGGAGACGGCGACGGCGAGGCCGCAGAGCAGATGCGCGCGCTCGCGGGCTTTGCGCAGGTCATAGGCGGTGCGGCGGGCGACGACCTCCTCGCGGAAGGCGAGGAAATGGGTGAGGAAGTCGCGCAAGGTCAGCTGCTCGGGCCGGCCGCCGTTCAGCGCCAGCATGTTGCAGCCGAAGCTGACCTGCATCGGCGTGAAGCGGAAGAGCTGGTTCAGCACCACCTCTGGCGTGGCGTCGCGCTTGAGGTCGATGACGACGCGCACGCCGACGCGGTCGCTTTCGTCCTGGACATGGGCGATGCCCTCGATCTTCTTCTCGCGCGCGGCCTCGGCGATCTTCTCCACCATCACCGACTTGTTCACCTGATAGGGGATCTCGTCGACGATGATCGAGAAGCGGTCCTTGCGCGGCTCCTCGATATGGGTCTTTGCGCGCAGAAGGACCGAGCCGCGGCCCTCCAGATAGGCCTTTCGGGCGCCCGAGCGGCCCAGGATGATGCCGCCGGTGGGAAAGTCGGGCCCGGGGATATGCTCCATCAGGTCTTCGGAGGTCAGGTCCGGGTCCTCGATGAGCGCGAGCGTGGCGGCGATGACCTCGCCCAGGTTGTGGGGCGGGATGTTGGTGGCCATGCCCACCGCGATGCCGCCCGCGCCATTGACCAGCATGTTGGGGAAGCGGGCGGGCAGGACGGTGGGTTCGCGGTCTTGGCCGTCATAGTTGTCCTGAAACGCGACGGTGTCCTTGCCCAGATCCGCCAGCAGCCCCTGGGCCGCGCGGTCCATCCGGACCTCGGTGTAGCGCATGGCCGCGGCGTTGTCGCCGTCCATGGAGCCGAAATTGCCCTGACCGTCCAGAAGCTTGAGCGACATCGAGAAGGGCTGCGCCAGCCGCACCAGCGCATCATAGACCGCCGAGTCGCCGTGCGGGTGGTACTTCCCGATCACGTCGCCCACCACGCGGGCAGACTTGCGGTAGGGCTTGTCATGGGTGAAGCCGTTCTCGTGCATCGAGAACAGGATGCGCCGGTGCACAGGTTTTAGGCCGTCGCGCAGATCGGGCAGGGCGCGGCTGACGATCACGCTCATGGCGTAATCGAGGTAGGAGGCGCGCATCTCGTCGGCTATGGAGATCGTGGGCCCCGCCGGAGGCTTGGGGGAATCCTCTGTGGAGTCAGGGGGTTCGGGGGTGTCTGTCACGCTGTCCTGCCCTTGCCTGCGACCCTGTGCACGGGTGCTGAATGGTTATAGCCCGGGGCTGCGGGGGCGCGCAATGGCGCTGGGCAGCGGCTGTCGGCAGCCGGCGAGGCAGAGTGCCAACAGACTGTTTTTCTTGAAAATTAACGGCTTCCTTGCATCATGATTCTGTCAGATATGAAAAGGGGGTCACGATGCAGCACGTCGATACGGA
Source organism: Paracoccaceae bacterium (assembly GCA_007121055.1). Taxonomy (GTDB): domain Bacteria; phylum Pseudomonadota; class Alphaproteobacteria; order Rhodobacterales; family Rhodobacteraceae; genus Rhodobaculum. The sequence goes on from SKMM01000219.1 coordinate 8,325, forward strand.
ACTCATGCTGAAGGGCTATGGGCTGACGACGGCGGAGTTCTACTACCGGATGCCGGATTACCGGAATGTGCTCAACAGCTTCGTGTGGCAGTTGCACGACCTCGCGCCGGATTACCCCAAGCTGTTCGAATTCATCGAGTTCTGGCAGCGCGAGATCGAGGGGCCGCTGCATTCGGTGCGCTTCACCCACCGCAAGATGATTGCGCCGGGCCAGTGGCGGCAGGTGGTGGGAGAGTTCCCGATCCACTGACGCAGGCGCCGGAGCCGTCCTGCGCCGGAGCGACAGCCAAATCGCCGTGCAGAACGGGGGATACGGGGTTGGAGGCTCAGCCGTGCAGGGGGCGCGAGCGCAGGACCGCCAACGCCCAGAGACCGGCGAGGCCCAGCGACGCCAGCGCGTTCCACGACGCCATGGAGAGGCCGAGGAATTCCCACGCCACCTCGTCGCAGCGCACGACGGGCGCCGCCATGATCTGGGCGAGGAGCTCTTCGGGGGTCAGGCCCTCGATGCCGCCCGGCGCGCCACACGCCGCTGGTCCGTCCCACCAGCCACGCTCCACCCCCGTGTGGTAGACGCCGATTCCGGCGCCGCCCAGACCCGTGGCCGCGCCCAGCGCCGGCACCACCGGCCCGGCCAGCGCGAGGGCGAGACCGCCCAGCAGCACCGCCGCCGCATGGGGCCAACGCTGCCAGATGCACAACTCGCAGGGGGCAAGCCCGCCGATGTATTGCGAGCCCAGCGCCGCGATCAGCAATGCGGCCGAACCGCCGGCGGAGAGAAGGATCAGGTTGGTGCGCGTCATAGGTACCGGATCGCCATGAAGCCGCCGATCAGCAGCACGAGGAACAGAGTGAACATAAGCCCGAGCCGGCGCTCGATGAAATCACGGATCGGCGCGCCGTATTTCCATAGAAGGACCGCCACGATGAAGAAGCGCAGCCCCCGCGCCAGGATGCTGGTGACGATGAACAGCGGCAGGTTCATCGCCGCCGCACCCGCGAAGATGGTGATGACCTTGTAGGGGAAGGGCGTCACGCCGGCGAAGGCGATGGTCCAGAACACGAGCGCCGGGTCCTCGTCGAAGCGCGCCTGCAGGACGTCCCAGCTGTCGGTCTTGCCGTAGAATTCCAGGATCGGCCGGCCCAGGGTCTCGTACAGCCCGATGCCGATTCCGTAGCCCAGAACGCCCCCCGCCACCGAGGACACCGTGGCGACGCCCGCGATCAGGAAGGCCCGGTGGGGGGCCGCGAGGATCATCGGGATCATCAGCACGTCGGGCGGGATCGGAAAGACCGAGCTTTCCACGAACGCCACCGCCGCCAGCGCCCACAGCGCATGGGGCGAGCGCGCCAGCGAGATCGTCCAGTCGTAAAGCGCGCGTATCATGGACCCTCTCCGCCTGCGGCGCTGCCATGCAGCATGCCGTGCCGGGCGGGTCAAGCGCCGATCCCGGGGGCTGTCGCGGATCGGTGAAGTGCGGTGGGGCGGCCTCTTCCGAGCCGCAGCGCTTGATCGTGGCCGTGCCGCAGGCTATGCGGATCTTCGCGCGGGTGTGGCGGAATGGTAGACGCAGGGCACTCAAAATGCTCCGCCGCAAGGCGTGGGAGTTCGACTCTCCCCACCCGCACCAG
>SKMM01000082.1 GCA_007121055.1 Paracoccaceae bacterium
CGGCCGCCGGCCGGCCCATCGTGGGGTCCGCTCCCGTGGGCCATGACGGGACCGCGCTGTGGCTGGCCAATATCGGCGACGCCTTCGGGATCGCCGCCGAGCGGGTGGCCGCGGCGCAGAACGCCTTCCTGCCCGCGATCCGCGAGGCGCTGTCCAAGACCCCCGTGAAGGGGACGATCACGCTGTCGGGCTATGAGGGCTCGGAGCTGCTGGTGGCGCGCCTGCTGATCGAGAGCGGGGCGGATGTGCCGTATGTGGGCACCGCCTGCCACCGGACCGAGCAGTCGAAGGCGGACCGCGAGTGGCTGGAAGCCAGGGGCGTCACCGTGAAGTACCGCGCGAGCCTCGAGGATGATTGCTCCGCCATGGAGGCGATCAAGCCCGATCTGGCCATCGGCACCACTCCGGTGGTGCAGAAGGCCAAGGAGAAGGGCATCCCCGGTCTCTACTTCACCAACCTGATTTCGGCGCGGCCGCTGATGGGGCCGGCGGGTGCGGGCTCGCTGCAGGAGGTCGTGAACGCGGCCATGGGCAACAAGGCCCGCATGGACCACATGCGCGAATTCTTCGAGGGCGTGGGCGAAGGCGAGACCGCCGGCGTCTGGGAGGGCGATCCCAACGTCCAGCCGCAGTTCCGCGAGCTTCACCAGAAGAAACTGGAGAAGAAGCGCCGCGCGGCCAAGGCCGAGGAGATGATCTGATGCTGATCCAGGATCATGATCGCGCCGGCGGCTATTGGGGGTCGGTCTATGCCTTCACCGCGGTGAAGGGGCTGCAGGTGATCATCGACGGCCCGGTGGGCTGCGAGAACCTGCCGGTTACCTCGGTGCTGCACTACACCGACGCGCTGCCGCCGCATGAGCTGCCCATCGTCGTCACGGGCCTGTCCGAGGACGAGATGGGCGCGGGCACCGAGGACGCCATGAAACGCGCCTGGGACACGCTCGACCCGGCGCTGCCCTCGGTGGTCGTCACCGGCTCCATCGCCGAGATGATTGGCGGGGGGGTGACGCCGCAGGGGACCTCGATCCAGCGGTTCCTGCCTCGCACCATCGACGAGGATCAGTGGGAGAGCGCGGACCGCGCGATGACCTGGCTGTTCACGGAATTCGGCATGACCAAGGGCCGGATGCCGAAGGAGGCCAAGCGGCCCGAAGGCGCCAAGCCCCGGGTCAACATCCTCGGGCCGATGTATGGCGTGTTCAACATGCCCTCCGACCTCGCCGAGATCCGGCGTCTGGTCGAAGGCATCGGCGCCGAGATCAACATGGTCATGCCGCTGGGCTCGCACCTCGCCGACATGAACAAGCTGGTGAACGCCGACGTCAACGTGGTGATGTACCGCGAGTTCGGGCGGGGTCTGGCCGAGGTGCTGGGCAAGCCGTATCTGCAGGCGCCCATCGGGATCGAGAGCACGACGAAATTCCTGCGCACGCTGGGCGAGATGCTGGGGCTGGACCCCGAGCCCTTCATCCAGCGCGAGAAGCACTCGACCATCAAGCCCGTGTGGGATCTGTGGCGGTCGGTGACTCAGGATTTCTTTGCCACGGCCAGCTTCGCCATCGTGGCGAACGAGACCTATGCCCGCGGGGTACGGAACTTCCTGGAGAACGATCTGGGGCTGCCCTGTGCCTTTGCCGTGGCCCGCGTGCGCGGCAAGAAGACCAACAACCCCGAGGTACGCGCGCTGATGCACCAGAAGCGGCCGCTGGTCGTCATGGGCTCGATCAACGAGAAGATGTACATGGCGGAAATGAGCGGGGGGCACGGGCCGAAGCCGGCCTTCATCCCCGCCTCCTTCCCCGGTGCCGCGATCCGGCGGGCCACGGGCACGCCTTTCATGGGCTATGCCGGGGCCACCTACATGGTGCAGGAGGTGTGCAACGCGCTGTTCGATGCGCTGTTCCACATCCTGCCGCTGGGCTCCGAGATGGACCGGGCGGACGCCACCCCGACCAATCTTCGCCGCGACTTCCCCTGGGACGAGGACGCGCAGCGTCTTCTGGACCGGATCGTGGCCGAACACCCCATCCTGACACGGATTTCCGCAGCCAAGCAGCTGCGGGATGCCGCCGAGCGTGCCGCCCTCCAGGCGGGCGCCGAGCGGGTCGTGTGGGAGACCGTCGCGGCGCTCGCGCCCGACAGACCCGAGTTGAAACGAGAGGGAGAGACGCAATGACCGACCACGCCTCGGAGGTCCCCGTTGCCCGGCCGCACGCACCGCGGCCCTCGCGGGCCGAGTTCCGCGTCTACTTCGCCGTGATCTTTCTGGCGACGGTACCGCTCGCGACGCTGACATGGGCGATGGCGCTCGTCCGCGGCGGCCGGCTGCCCGAGCGTGGGCCCTTCGCCCGCGCCTGGAGCCAGGCGCAGATCATCACGCCGATGATCTTCTCCGCCTGAGGGCGGAGCCATCGGCAGGAATACCCCGCCCCCGGGCGGGGTCACGAGGTTCGCCCCTCCCCCCGGGGGGACGAACAGGCGGCGGGGCATGAGGCCCCGTCCGTCGCCCGGCCGCCGGGGAGCGCGGCATCAGTCAACGCTTTCGGAGGAAACA
>SKMM01000340.1 GCA_007121055.1 Paracoccaceae bacterium
GGCCCGACTCGTTCGCCCGTGGTCCCGCAGTTTTCAGGTGGGACCAGTGGCGCCAGTGGGATCGCATTGATTTAGCAAGCCTGTTCTGGTCCCGGTGGTCCCACCGCAAAACGGTTGGGACAAGATGCGAGCCGCGACGCTTGAACGCCTCGTTGCTTCAGCGCCTCGTTGCAGGCTGGCCACTTGCGGCGCGTATAAGCGGGGAGTGTCGATCTGCGCGTGACCCCAGCCACCACGCTGGAGCCACGACATGAATCCCCCAATAGCCTTTGTGAAACAGTGCCCCGATGCCTGCCACAACCTCAGAGCCGGCATCGAAGCCCAGCATCTTCCCCAACGATATCAATGTGTTGCGGAACCTTTGCCCCGAACCGGCGGAAACTCACCCCGAGACGGCGCTAACTTTAGCCCGGTTCACACCGTCAGTGGGTCCAGCTGCCGCGGCGGTCGGTGGCGAAGTTTTCGCCATAGCCGCGGGGGCGGATGTTGGGGCGGCGGCGGTGGGGTTCGAGGGTTACGAAGTCGATCCCGTGCTCGCGGGCGTAGGCTTCGGCGGCCTCGCGCGTCTCGAAGTGCATCTGCACCTGGGCGTTCATGTCACCCGAGCTGGTCCAGCCCATCAGCGGATCGACGCTACGGGCCTGTTCGGGGCTGAACTCCAGCACCCAACGCTTGTGGCGGGCGGGGCCGGACTGGGTGGCGGGGCGCGAAGGCATGTAGATACGGGCACGCACGGCGCAAAACTCCTTTTGGCCGGCAGGATGGCGCCGCAGGGGCCGGGGCGCAAGGGGGTTCTGGCCGCCCGTAGGCCCCCGCGCCCCGATGCCGCGATGTCTCCAGGGAGACGGGTCAGGGGAGGGCGGGCCAATGAGGGCAAGGGAAGGCAGGCCGGGGCGTCCGCCGGACCTTCGGGATCATGGCGCCCGCGATCCCCCTGCCCCCCCCGCGGATCGGACCCGCCGCCGCCTCCGGAGCCCCGCCCATGGTCTCCGGGCAGGCTCCTCGGCCTGGGTCCCGCGCCTCGCCTGCGGCATGCGGGCCAGGCTCCCCGCCATGCTGTGGGCCGCCGGCAGACCGCACGCACTCTGCCCAAGCCGCCCCCGCCCCCCTTCGCCCCCGGCCTTGCGCTCCGGCCCCCGCCTCAGCCCCGCGTGGACCGGCTGAACACCATCTTCTGCCCCGCCAGCCGCTCGGGCGCGCCGATCCAGGCATAGGCCAGCAGCGACGGCTCCCGGTCCGAGGCGGTGATGCGGTGCACCATCCCCGGCGGGTTGAAGATCAGCGAGCCCGGCGCGTAGACTCCCTGGTGGTTCTCGGACACCGCACCCGACAGGCACACATAACTTTCGGTGATCCCGTCATGGGCATGGGCGGGATAGGTGCAGCCCGGCGCGAACAGCACGAGCCCGAGGATCACCGACCGGCTGACCACCGGGCCCGAGGCGCCGGCAAGCTCGGCAAAGGCGAAGTTCCGCTCCAGCCCGCGGGGCAGCTTCTCGTAGCCGTATTGCCAGTTGAACTGGCCCCGCAGCGCCATCAGCGTGCGGATCAGGGGCGCGCCCGGCCCCGACAGCCCCTGGTCCAGCGCCCGGCGCAGATGGGCGGTGACCGGCTTGTCGGCGGGCGGCACCGGGGCGAGGGGCGGGTTGGCGCGGATCAGCCGGCTGATCTCCTCGCGCACGGCGCGCTGGTGGGTGCGGATCGGCGCGCTGCCGCCCGAGGGCAGGAAGCGGTAGAGCTCATAGTATTCCCGCAGCAGGTAGTGCCAGTCGGGATGGTTCTTCAGAACTGTGCCGTCCATTGTCCCCGGCCCCCGCGGCACCGGGCCGAACCCCCGGCGGTGCCTGCGGGCAGGGAGGGGCATGGCGTACGGGTTGTCAATGCGATGTGCCGCGGGATCGGGCGCGGCCCGGTCGGGCCCGCGGCGGCCGCAGGAATTTCATTGAATCTTCAGGCTGAAGCTCCATCTTATGGATTAGTTTTCGGAAAGAGTACCCATGCCCCGCCACGCCATGGTCCGGCTTTTGTCGGACGCCGTCCAGCCGTTGCTGCGCAGGCCGCCGCAGATGCAGGTGGCCGCGCTATGCTGGCGTGCCGGCGCGGAGGGCGGGGTGGAGGTGCTCCTGATCACCAGCCGCGGGACGGGCCGCTGGGTGTTGCCCAAGGGCTGGCCGATGGCCGGCCGGACGCTGTCCGAAGCCGCCGCGCAGGAGGCGTGGGAGGAAGCGGGGGTGCGCGGCACCGTCGCCGACCGGCCGCTGGGCTCCTATGGCGCGCTCAAGCAGACCGACGGCGGCCTGCCCATGCCCTGCCGGGTGGAGCTGTTCGCCTTGCAGACCGCCGACCTTTGCGACCGCTTCCCCGAGGCCGGCCAGCGCCGGCGCCTCTGGGTCGCCCCCGGCACCGCGGCGGGGCTGGTGCAGGAGCCGGAACTGGCCGCCCTTCTGACAGAGGAAGCCGCGCTGACCGCGGCCCTCCGCGGGGGAGCGCATGGGCGTCCGGCGCGGGGCGGCGCCGCCGCCGTCTAGCCGGGCGCGTGCAGGGCCCGGCCC
>SKMM01000378.1 GCA_007121055.1 Paracoccaceae bacterium
CACGCCCCTCCTGCGCCAGATGGCGGTTCAGCACCATCTGGTGAACCTCGTCTGCGCCATCGACCAGCCGGGCCTGCCGGGCATAGCGATAGATCCATTCCAGCACCGTGTCGGTGGAATAGCCCCGCGCCCCGTTGATCTGGATCGCCACGTCGGCGGCCTTGTGCAGCAGGTTCGCCACATGGATCTTGGCCATGGACACTTCCTTGCGGGCGAACCCGCCGCGGTCGATCTCCCACGCGGCCTTCATCACCAGAAGCCGCCCGGTCTCGATCCCCATGGCCAGATCGCCCAGCTTGATCTGGATGCTCTCGCGGTCCGACAGGCGGATGCCGAAGCCGTGGCGGTTCTCGGCATACTCCCGCGCGATCTCGGTGCAGCGCTTGGCCAGCCCCAGCCAGCGCATGCAGTGGGTCAGCCGTGCGGGGCCAAGGCGCATCTGGGTCAGCTTCAGCCCCAGCCCCTCGCCCAGCAGCACCCGGTCGGCGGGCAGCTCCATGTCCTCATAGATCAGCTCGCAATGCCCGCCGTGCTCTTCCGGGCCCATGATCGGGATGCGCCGGTCGATGTGCCAGCCGGGGTCGTTCCGGTCGTGCAGGAAGGCCGTCAGCCCCCGCCGCGGGTCGTCCGAGGTGCGGGCCATCAGGATGAAATGCTGCGCCTCCGCCGCCCCCGTGATGAACCATTTCCGGCCCCGGATGACATAGCTGTCGCCCTTCCTGGTGGCCGTCGTCAGCATCATGCCGGGGTCGGACCCACCCCCCGGATGAGGCTCGGTCATGGCAAAAGACGACCGCACCCGTCCGTCCACGATGGGCGCGAGCCAGCGCGCCTTCTGGTCGTCGCTCGCCGCCGTCTCCAGCACCATCATGTTGCCATCATCGGGAGCGGCGGCGTTGAACACCACAGGCCCGAAGATGGAGCGATTCATCTCCTCGTAACACACCGCCATGCCGACCTTGCCCAGGCCCTGCCCGCCGGTCTCGGGCTGCAACGCCAGGCACCACAGCCCCTCGGCCCGCGCCTTCCCGCGCAGCGCCTCCAGCCAGTCATGGGCGATGTTGCCATGGGCGTCCCAGGCCTCGGGGCGCGCCTCCACCGGCAGGATCTCGTCCTCGACGAAGCGGGCGATGCGGGCGCGGAACTCCTCGACACGGGGGGGGATGGTGAAATCCATGGGCAACCTTCAGAGCGATGAGACGAGGTGGCCGCCATCGACCACGAGGTCGGCCCCGGTGATGTAGCGGCCTGCATCCGAGACCAGCAGCAGCAGCGCCCCGTCGAGATCCCCGGCCTGCCCCAGCCGCCGCTGCGGAATGCGCCGAATCAGCGCCTGCCCGGCCTCGGTGGCGAAGAAGTCCCGGTTGAGGTCGGTCTCGATGTAGCCGGGGCAGAGCGCGTTCACCCGGATGCCGTGCCGCGCCCATTCCAGCGCCAGCGCGCGCGTCAGCTGCAACAGCCCCGCCTTGGACGCCGCATAGGCCGCCGTCCGCCCCGCCACCCGATGCGCGAGGATCGAGGCGATGTTGACGATGGCCCCACCGCCCGCATCGCGCATCCCCGCCGCCGCAGCCCGGGCGACGTGGAAGGCAGCCTTCAGGTTGAGGTCCAGCGTCGCGTCGATCTCGGCCGCGTCCTGCTCCAGCGCCGCGCCGGAGGCGCTGCCGCCGGCATTGTTGATCAGGATGTCGAAGCGGCGCGCGGCGAGCTTTTCGGCCACCGCGGCGGTGTCGGTGACGTCCAGCGCCAGCACCTCGGCCGTCCCGCCCGCCGCCGCGATCTCGGCGGCCAGCGCCTCCATCGGGGCCGCGCGGCGCGCCGCCACCGTCACCGCCACCCCCTGCCCCGCCAGAAGCCGCGCGAAATGCACCCCCAGCCCCGAGGACGCCCCGGTCACCAGCGCGCTACGGCCCTGCAGCCCGGGGAATTGCGGCAATGCGCCGGGGATCTCGGTCAAAAAGGCCTCCCTTCCTTTTCGAGCGATCGTTCGATAGATTGCTCTTAAAGCTTCATCGCGGATGTGGCAACACATCCTTGCGAGACACGACGGTGAGCGTCACGATCATGTCCAATCAGGACCGCGCCTCCTTCCATTCTTCCGCGCCGGGCGACGAGGAGGTCTTCCACGCCATCCATGCCCGCCACCACGCCACCATCGGCGTGCGCAAGCCGGACGTCGCGGTGCCCAAGCTGCGCCGCATCCTCGAGGCCGCGCTGGAGATCTCCAACCGCAAGGGCTTTCAGGCGATGTCGCTGCGCGAGCTGTCGCGGGCCTCGGGCGTGTCGGCCGGCGGGCTCTATGCGTATTTCGACAGCAAGACGACGCTGCTGAAGATGATCCTGGGCGAGGTGACCGAAGCCGTGGAGCGCGAGCTTGCCACCCCGCCCGAGGCGGTCGCGGCGGATGCCGAGGCGCATCTGCGCTGGCTGATCGACACCCATCTGCAGCTGACCGAGGCGATGCTGCCCTGGTTCACCTTCGCCTTCATGGAGGCCAAGAACTTCCCCCCCGCCGAACGCCGCATGGCCATCGACAGCGAGGCCCTGACC
>SKMM01000276.1 GCA_007121055.1 Paracoccaceae bacterium
CCGATGCCGCGGCTGGCGCCGGTGATCAGCACGGTCCTGCCGGTCATGTCCTGCATGCTTGGGCCTCCATAGGTGTATCCACGGGGGTCTAGCCCGGTCGGGGCCGGGGCGCCAGCGGGGGCGGGTGTGCGGACCGGAAACCCGCTTGACCCCCGCCCGGCGCGGGCAGAGTATCTCACCGGCGGGGTCGCCCCGTCCGCGCCATCCAAGTTGCGCCGCCGAAGCCGCGCCCCTGAACATGAGGAACGCCCATGTCCCGCATCGCATCGCCGCGCGCCCGAGCCGGGCTTGCCGCCGCCGTGACCGCCGCGCTGGCCGCCGCGCCGGGGCTGGCGCTGGCGGATCTGACGGCCGAGCAGGTCTGGCAGTCCTGGCAGGAACTGGCCGAGGGGGCGGGGCAGACCATCGAGGCCGGCGAGGAGATCCGCGACGGCGACACCCTGACCGCGCGCGGCGTGACCGTGGCGGGGCAGAGCGATGAGGTGGCGGTCAGCGTGATGATCGACGAGATCGCCTTCACCGAGGCCGGCGACGGCAGCGTGTCGGTCCAGATGTCCGAGGCCTATGACGTCTCGCTGATGGGGGCGGATGGCGAGATGCTGGTGATCTCGGTGGCCCATCCGGGGCTGCGGATGGTGGTGTCGGAGGCCGAGGCGGGGTTGCGCCACCGGCTGACCGCGCCCGAGCTGACCGCGGCGGTGACTGACCGGGCGGGTGCCGGCATGCCCGACCGGCTGGACCTCGCGCTGGCGGCGACCCGGCTGACGGCGGTCTATGACGTCACCCGCAGCGCCGACGTGCCGGGCACCACCGACCTGCAGGTGGGGGCGCTGGACGTGAAGGTCTTCTATGCCGAGGACGCGGACACGCTGGATCTGCAGTATGGTGCGACGGGGCTTGCGCTGCGGTTCGTGGGCGCTGGCCTCGACCAGGCCGGGCCTGCCGGGATGGCCGACCTGGGGGCGGCGCTGCAGGACGGGTTGTCGGTCGATCTGGGTGTGAGCTACGACACGATGCGCTACGCCATCGACGCGCTGGAGGACGGCATTGCCAGCGGCGCGGACGGCAGCGCGATGGCGGGCGAGACGGGCTTCGTGCTGGACGCCTCGGGGATGGCCTTCAACACGTCCAGCCGCAACGCCGAGGTCACGCTGCGCGGCCCCGAGCTACCGCAGCCCGAACTGACGCTGCGCGCGGCCGAGCTGGGCTACGGGGTGCGGATGCCCACCGTGGGCGGGCCCGAGCCGCAGCCGCTGAGCGTGCTGATCCGGCTGGTGGAGGCCACCGCGCCGGAGTCCGTGTGGGCGATGGCCGATCCGTCGGGCGCGCTGCCGCGGGGGCCGGTCACGGCGATCGTGGACCTGGCGGGGCAGGCGATCCTGCCGGGCGATCTGTTTGGCATGCAGACCATGTTTGCCTTCATGATGGGCGGGCCGTTCGAGGCGGTGCAGCCCACCGCGCTCGACATCAACGAGCTGGTGCTGCGGGCGGCGGGGGCCGAGCTGACCGGTCAAGGGGCGTTCACGCTGGACCCCACCGACCTGCAGACCTTCGACGGGTTTCCGCGGCCGCAGGGCGAGATGAACCTGCTCTTGCGGGGCGGCAACACGCTGATCAACCGGCTGGTGGAGGTGGGGCTGCTGCCCGCCGACCAGGCCAACGCGGCGCGCATGGTGATGGCGCTGTTCGCCCGGCCCGGCGAGGGCCCGGACGAGCTGGTCAGCACCATCGAGGTCCGCGAGGACGGCGCGGTCTTCGCCAACGGCATGCGGTTGCAGTGAGCCGACGGCCCTGGGGCAGCGGTCTGGCGCTATGCAGCACTCGTGACCGGGTCGGTACTGCCCCGGTCGTCGGCGGATGCGACCTGGTCGGGGCCTTGCCGGCGCAGCGGCCGGCTGCGGTGCGCCGCGCGCGGTGTCCGTGACCGGGGCCGCTCGGACCTGGGTTAGCTTGCAGGTGAGGTGACTGGCCTGCGCCGACAGGGACCGGGCTGGGGGCGGGTGGAGTCGCGAGCGCGAGCCTGTTCGGACGCGGCCGGTCGCGGGGGGGGACGGCACACAGGTGCGGGGTTTTCCAGGTCCGTGGCGCGGAGTCTATAGCCCTGTGGCCGAAGGGGCGCGTCGGGCGGTCGTGGGAGCGGGCGCGCTGTGCGCACGGCGCGGGCTTTCGGGCAGGGTCTGGGGCCACGATAGCAGCGGGCCTCGGGGTGGGTCCGCTGAGCCCCCCGCGGCCGGGGTCAGGCGGGGGGGAGGGAGTCGCGGGCTGCGTCCTGGAGGGCTTCGTTGAGGATGCCGCGGTCGCCGATCTGGTTGGCGAGGATCAGGATCAGGCGCGCGTTGAGGGCGGCGGAGGCTTCGGGGGAGAGGCCTTCGTGGACGGCGACGAGTTCGGCGTAGAAGCCCTCGGGGTCGGCGATGGTCAGTTCGGTGGCGAGGCGGGTCATGGGGTCGCTCCGGCCGGTTCGGGGGCGGGCTCGGGCGACGGGGAGGGCGCGCCGGCGCGGGTGAGGGCGGAGCGGACCGCGGCGGCGTCGGTGGCGGGGGCGCCGC
>SKMM01000205.1 GCA_007121055.1 Paracoccaceae bacterium
CCGCCAGCGTGCTGCGCAGCCACGCCTCGCGGTCGCGGGCAAAGGCCAGGGCCGCAGCCCGCCCGGCCCGCGGCGGAAAGGTCAGCGTCACCCGCCCGCAGCCCTGCGCCACCCGGAGCGAGAATCGCCGTGCCCGCGGATCGGCCCGCAGCCGCAGCGCCACCGGCGGATCGCCAGGCAGGATCACGGTGTCGCTGGGGATGTGCGCCATGGGCGGCTCCGGAACGGCGGGCATGTCGCAAAAGCCTTTGACACCCCCGGGGCGATGTGGCAACTGCCCGCAATCCTGCACATCCGAGGCAAGAGGGAACCCATGCCCAAGGAAGAATGGGGCGTGAAGCGTATCTGCCCCACGACCGGCAAGCGCTTCTACGACCTGGGCCGCACGCCTATCATCAGCCCCTACAGTGGCGAGGTGGTCGAGATCGACCAGCCCGGCCGCAAGAGCCCCGTGGCCGCCCCCGCGGCGCTGGTCAAGGCCAAGCGCCCCGACGCGAAGGCCGCGCCGGACGACGACCTGCTGGCCGAGGGCGAAGGCAGCGACATCGACATCGATGACGACCTGCTGGAGGACGAGGACGACGACAATGTCGCACTCGACGACCTCGCCGACGTGGCCGACGACGACGACGAATCCTGACCCTCATCCGCGGCGCGCCCGGGTCCCGGCGCGCCGCGGCGGGCCGCAGCTTGCGCCGCGGCATCCCGCCTGCTAGGGCCCTTGCCCGAACGGGAGGGCGCGTGCAGCCGGGCTGCCTCGCCCGCCCCAGCGGAGGATGCCAGCCGGATGACCCAGACCGATGCCGCCCCACAGGACAGCACCCACGACGTGCCCCGCGAGGCCGACATCGCGCTGATCCAGCGCCTGCTGCCGCACCGCTACCCCTTCCTGCTGATCGACAGGGTCCGCGACATCGTGCCAGCCACCAGCGCGGTGGGCCTCAAGAACGTCACCGTCAACGAGCCGCATTTCCAGGGCCATTTCCCGGGCGTGCCGATCATGCCCGGCGTGACCATCATCGAGGCGATGGCGCAAACCTCGGCCGTGCTGGCCGGCCTGACGCTCGACCTCGTGGACAAGGAGCCGCTGGTCTATTTCATGACCATCGACGAGGCCAAGTTCCGCCGCATGGTCACCCCGGGCGACGTGCTGGAGCTCCATGTCGGGGTCACCCGGCAGCGCAAGGAGGTCTGGAAGTTCGAGGGCCGCGCGATGGTCGACGGCAAGCTGGCCGCGCAGGCGACCTTCTCGGCCATGATCGACCGCCGCGGGCGCTGAGCATGCCGGGCGACGGGCCCCAGATCCATCCCACCGCCGTCATCGCGCCGGGGGCGCAGATCGGCGCCGGGTGCCGCATCGGCCCCTTCAGCGTGATCGGTGCCGAGGTGACGCTCGCCGAGGGCGTGGAGGTCAGGAGCCACGCGGTGCTCACCGGCTGGACCGAGATCGGGCCCGGCACGGTGATCTTCCCCTTCGCCACCGTGGGCGAGGCCCCGCAGGACCTGAAATACCGCGGCGAGCGCACCCGGCTGATCGTCGGCGCCCGCTGCCGCATCCGCGAGGGCGCGACGCTGAACACGGGCACCGAGGGCGGCGGCGGCGTGACCCGAATAGGCGACGACTGCCTGATCATGACCGGCGCCCATGTCGGCCATGACGCGCAGGTGGGCGACCGGGTGATCCTGGCCAACCAGGTGGCGCTGGCGGGCCATGTGGTGATTGGCGACGACGTGATCATCGGCGGCATGTCGGGCATCCACCAGTTCGTGCGGGTGGGCCGGGGCGCCATGATCGGGGCGGTGACCATGGTCGCCCATGACGTGCTGCCCTTCGGCCTCGTGCAGGGGCCGCGCGGGGCGCTGGAGGGGCTCAACCTCGTTGGCTTGCGCCGGCGGGGCGTGCCCCGGCCCGAGATTGCCGCTCTCCGGGCGGCCTACGCGGCGCTGGCCAGCGGCGCGGGGCCGCTTGCGGACCGCGCCCGGCGGCTGTCCGAGACCGCAGACAGCGACCTCGTGCGCGAGATGGCCGGCTTCATCCTGCAGGCCAGCGACCGCCAGTTCCTGCCGCCGCAATGACCGAGGCTCCCCAACGCACAGCCGTGATCGCGGGCCGTGGCGGGCTGCCCATGCGCCTCGTCTCGGCGCTGGAGGCCGCGGGCGCGGACCCTGTCCTCGTGGCCCTGCCGGGGGTGCACGTCGAGGGCGCCGGGGACCGCACGCCCGAGCAGGTGGAGATCGAGCGCCTCGTGCCCTTCTTCGACCGGCTGCATGATCTGGGCGTGCGACAGGTGACCTTTGCCGGCGCGGTGACGCGGCCCCGGCTCGACCCCGAACGCTTCGACGCGCGCACCGCGCAGCTGGTGCCGCGGCTGGTGGCTGCGATGCAGGGGGGTGACGACGCCACCCTGCGCGCGGTGATCGGGCTGTTCGAGGAAGAGGGGTTCGGCGTCCTCGGCGCCGCCGAACTGGTGCCCGACCTTCTGCCCGCGCCCGGCGTGCTGGGCCGCCATGCGCCCGACGCCACGGCCACCCGGGACGCCGCCC
>SKMM01000271.1 GCA_007121055.1 Paracoccaceae bacterium
CCAGCGCGGGCTCGTAGACCACCACCGGCACGCCCTTGGCCTTGATGCGCTTCATCACGCCCTGGATGGCGCTCTGGCGGAAATTGTCCGAGCCCTGCTTCATCACCAGCCGGTGGACGCCGACCACCCGGGGCGCGCGGGCCAGCACCGCCTCGGCGATGACATCCTTGCGGGTGCGGTTGGCGTCCACGATGGCGGCCATCAGGTTCTGCGGCACGGCCGCGTAATTGGCCAGGAGCTGCCGGGTGTCCTTGGGCAGGCAATAGCCGCCATAGCCGAAGGAGGGGTTGTTGTAGTGCCGCCCGATCCGCGGATCGAGCCCCACCCCGTCGATGATCTGGCGGCTGTCCATGCCGCGCGACAGCGCATAGCTGTCGAGCTCGTTGAAGAACGCGACCCGCATGGCGAGATAGGTGTTGGCGAAGAGCTTGATCGCCTCGGCCTCGTCGGGGTCGGTGAGCAGGACCGGCACGTCCGTGTCGGCCGCGCCCTCGCGCAGGAGGGTCGCGAAGGCCCGCGCGCGGTCCGAGCGTTCGCCCACCACGATGCGCGCGGGGTGGAGGTTGTCGTGCAGCGCGCGCCCCTCGCGCAGGAATTCGGGCGAGAAGATCACGTTGTCCCAGCCGTGGTTGAGCGTCAGCCGGCGGGTGTAGCCCACCGGCACGGTGGACTTGATCACCACCACCGCGCCCGGCGCGATGCGGCGGGCGGTGGCGATGGCGCCCTCCACCGAGCGGGTGTCGAAGGCATTGGTGGCGGGGTCGTAGTCGGTGGGGGTGGCGATGACGATGTAGTCGGCGCCCGCGAGGGCTGCTTCGGGGTCGGTGGTGGCGGTGAGGCGCAGGTCCCCACGGGCCAGCCAGGCGCTGCAGTCGGCGTCCTCGATGGGCGACTGGCCGGCGTTCACCTGCGCCACCTTCTCGGGCAGCAGGTCGAGGGCCATGACGTCGTTGTGCTGCGCGAGCAGGAGCGCGTTGGAGAGCCCCACATAGCCCAATCCGGCGACGGCGATGCGCATGGTCATGTCTTCCGGCTGTTCAGGCGGGGCCCGGCGGTCCCAACTCCGCTATCCGGCGGGGCGTGGTCGTGCAAGCGGCACGCGGGGCCAGGGGTCGGCGGTGCGGTGGATGGGCCACGCAGGGGGTCAGCCGCGGGCGTAGACGTCCTCGTAGCGGATGATGTCGTCCTCGCCGAGGTAGCTGCCGGTCTGCACCTCGATCAGCACCATGTCCACCTTGCCGGGGTTTTCCATGCGGTGGACGGCGCCGAGGGGGATGTAGATGGATTCGTTCTCCGTCACGAGTTTCACCGTATCGTCCACGGTCACCCTGGCCGTGCCCTGCACCACGATCCAGTGTTCCGACCGGTGGTGGTGGCTTTGCAGGCTCAGCGAGGCGCCCGGGTGCACGACGATGCGCTTGACCTGGAAGCGGGTGCCGGTGGCCAGGCTTTCGAAATGGCCCCAGGGGCGATGGTCGACGGGGAAGCTCTCGGCCTGGGGGCGGCTCCGGGCCTTGAGGGCGGCGACCGCCTCCTTGACGCGTTGGGCGTCTTCGCGGCGGGCGACCAGCACCGCGTCGGGCATGGCCACGGCGATCATGTCCTCAAGCCCGATGCCCACCAGCTCCTGGCGGGGGGTTTCCGAGCGCAGGAGGCTGCCCGAGCAGTCGATGGCGGTGGCGTGGGCGGAACAGACATTGCCCTGGGCGTCGGGCCCGGCCTCCCGCCAGACCGCGTTCCAGTCGCCCAGGTCCGACCAGCCGGCGCCGAAGGGCACCACGTCGAGGTTGTCCGCGCGTTCCATCACCGCGTAGTCGATGGAGATGTCCTCGGCCTTGGCCCAGGGGCCTGGGGCGAGGCGCAGGAAGCCGAGGTCGGGGCGGGCTTCGTGCAGCGCCGCGCGCACGGGGGGGACCAACTCGGGGGCGTGGGTGGCGAAGGCCCCGAGGATGGCGCGGACCGAGACCAGGAAGATGCCCGCGTTCCACAAATGCCGGCCGTCGGCCAGCATTTCGGCGGCGCGGGCGGCGTCGGGTTTTTCCACGAAACGCCGCAGGGGGACGGCGGCGGTGGCGTCGGGGGCGAGGGCCGTGGGCAGCTCCAGCCAACCATAGCCCGTCTCGGGTCGGTCGGGGCGGATACCGAAGGTCACCAGCCGGCCGGCGCGGGCGGCGGGGAGGCCTTCGTCGACCGCGGCGCGGAAGGCGGCCGCGTCGGGGACCACATGGTCCGAGGGTGCCACCAGCATCAGCCCGTCGGGGTCGGTGCGCTCCAGCCACAGGGCGGCGGCGAGGACGGCGGGGGCGGTGTTGCGACCCTCGGGCTCGATCAGCACCGCACCGGGGTCGATGCCGGCGGCGGCGAGCTGTTCGGTGACGATGAAGCGGAAGTCGCTTGCCGTCACCACCAGCGGCGGGGCATGGCCCGGCCCCGACAGCCGCCGCGCCGAGGCCTGGAACAGCGTCTCCTGCCCCACCAGGGGGACGAACTGCTTGGGGTAGCTCTTGCGCGAGAGCGGCCAGAGTCGGGTGCCGGAGCCGCC
>SKMM01000376.1 GCA_007121055.1 Paracoccaceae bacterium
CCCATGTGGCTTGCGCAATACAGCGACACCATGAAGGCCAGCGCCACGCCCGGCTCCAGCATCAGCGTCAGCGGCAGCAGCATGATGATGGTGTTGTGGGCCGCAAAGCCCGGGATCGCCCCCATCACCAGCCCGATCAGCACGGCGGGAATGATCACCCACCACATCGAGGCCGAGTACAGGAACAGCTCCAGCAGACCGGCTACGTTCAGCTCCATGGCGACACCATTTGCGCGACCAGCGCCTCGAACGGGCCGCGCGGAAACCGCGTGCCCAGCAACTCAAGGAAGAACAGATACCCCAGGATCGACGCGGTGGAGGCAAAGACCACCGCCTTGCGCCAACTGGGAATGCCCGCCAGCAACGACCCCACCAGCAAAAACACGAAGGTCGCCAGCGTGAATCCCAGCGGCTCCACGAACCACAGATAGCCGCCGATCAGCAGCAGAAACCCCAGCCGGTTCAGCCGCCCCTCGGGCGGGCCCAGCAGGGCTGTGAACTCCCACTCCACCCGGCCGCGCAGGGCCTGCAGCAGGGTGCGGACAAAGAACAGCCCGCACAGCAGGAGCAGAAGCCCCGCCAGGAACAGCCCGCTGCGGCGGGCCTCCAGCGGGAAATCCCACACCGACCAGACGTAATAGACGGCATAGCATACCCCGACGACGGGCAGCACGAAGTCGGAGCCGACCCGCTGTCGGGCCGGCGCTTTTTCCTCAGACATGGCAAGACCCCGATGGCGGTGGATGCCGGCGGGACACGCGCTGCGCGCCCCGCCGCGTGCGCAGGCTTCAGGAGCCGCTCAGCAGATCGCGATAGCGCCGCGCCAGCTCGATGGTCGCCATCGCCGTGGCCATGGCGCGTTCCTGATCGCCGGGATCGATGAACACCGTGGGCACGCCCGTGCCCTCGACCGCCGCCACATAGTCGGGGTCGGCCAGCGTCGCCTCCATGCTGGCCACCAGCGTCTCGATCCGGTCGGGATGCTCGTCCAGGGCCGCACGGTGCACGCCCCAGGCCCGCGACGAGGTCAGCTCGGGGATCGACGTGCCCAGCGCGTCATTGACGGTGGGCGCGTTGCCGGTGCCCTCCATCGCCACGTTCTCGTCGGCGAACACGCCCAGCACCCGCGCCTGGTCAGCCAGCACGATGGTGTTGGTCACCGGCAGCGCCGAACAATCGACCTCCTGGGTGATCGCGGCCATGGCGGTGGGGTTGCCGCCGCCATAGGGGACCAGCACGAACTCCACGCCCATCGCCTCGCCGATCGCCAGCATCCCGATGGAGGCTGGGTGCGGCAGCCGGCTGGTGGACACGGTGATCGGCCGGCGCTGGCCCTCCTCCACCAGCTCCTCCAGCGTGTTGAAGGGGCTGTTGGGCCCGACCCACACCGCCATCGGCTCGGACAGGGTCTGCTGGATGAACACGATGTCCTCGCCCACGTTGATGCCGGTGTCCTGCAGCTCCAGCATGATGACCTCGGGCCCGAGGTTGGCGAAGATCAGCGAATAGGCGTCGGGCTCGCGGCGCATGTAGAAGTCATAGCCCACCTGCCCCGCCGCACCGGGATAGAAGCTGAACTGGAACCCGCGGCCCAGATGGCGCTGCCAGACCGACGCGAACGCGCGCGCGTCACGGTCCGCGCCGCCCCCCTCACCCGTGGGGATGATGATGTCGAGGTTGCGCGACGGAAAATTCTGCGCCAGCGCCCGCCCCGGGGCGATCAGCCCGCCCAGGCCCGCGGCCGCAGCCCCGGCGCCGGCGGACGCCAGGAACGACCGCCGCCCGATCAGCGACGGGGTCTTCGAGATGAATCGCGTCATGGTTCCTCCTCCCATTGGTTCACCGGCCGCGCCGTCGCCGTGCCGCCGGGGTGTGGCGAGCATTGGAAAGCCGAACCAATATGTCAACCATTTTTGGCTTCCGCACCCAATGGCGCGATTGGTTCGGCCGGCCGCAGCCCGCCCGGCCCCTGCAGCCACCGGCGCCTCCTCCCTGGCACCGGTGGCCCGGGCGCCTCAGTCGCCGGTGTAGACCGGCGCGGGCTGCTCGAAGAAGCTCTGCAGGATGTGATAGACCATCATGTAGTTCTTCTGCTGGAACGAGGCGTGCGAGATCCCCTGCATCACCGTGAACTGCTTGCCCGGATGCGGCAGCGCGGCAAAGAACTTCAGCAGGTCGTCCATCGCGGCGATGCCGTCATATTCGCCCCGCATGATCAGCGTCGGCATGGTCAGACGGGCGGGATCGTTCAGCGGCAGCCGCGAACACATGTCCACATAGGTGCCCGTCGGCATCGAATCGTCCAGCGCCAGGATGGCGTCGGCAAAGGCGTCGATCACCTTGTCCTCGGCGGTGCCGGGATGGTCGCGGTTGAAGATGGAGTAGACGAAATCCCGGTCCACCGGGCGCCGCTTCATGGCGCGGAACTGCTCCAGCTTCTTGCGGCGTTCGATCAGCGTGGGCGCGCCCTCGCCGGTCCAGACATAGGCGTCCAGCGCCAGTTTGGACACACGCTCGGGGTGGCGTTCGGCAAAGG
>SKMM01000294.1 GCA_007121055.1 Paracoccaceae bacterium
AGGGCAAGGTGCCCTTCGCGCTGCTCAAGCGGCAGTTCGGCCCCCGGATCATGGGCGAGGCCATGCAGGAATCGGTCGACAGCGCGATGCGCGAGCATTTCGAGGCCACCGGCGACCGCCCTGCCCTGCAGCCCGAAGTGAAAATGGAAAACGAGAAGTGGGAGGAAGGCCAGGACGTGGTCGTCTCGCTCGCCTATGAGGCGCTGCCCGAGGTGCCCGACGTCGACCTCGCCTCCATCGAACTGGAGCGCATGGTGGTGAAGCCCGACGATGCGGCCATCGAGGAGGCGCTGGGCAAGCTCGCCGAGAGCGCGCAGTCCTTCGAGGACCGCCCCGAGGGCGAGGCCGCGCAGTCCGGCGACCAGGTGACCTTCGACTTCGTCGGCAAGGTCGATGGCGAGGCCTTCGAGGGCGGCTCGGCCGAGGATTACCCCCTCGTGCTCGGCTCGGGCAGCTTCATCCCCGGCTTCGAGGAGCAGCTGGAGGGCGTGAAGGCGGGCGAGGAGAAAACCGTCACCGTCACCTTCCCCGAGGAATACGGCGCCGCCCATCTCGCCGGCAAGGAGGCGACCTTCGACTGCACCATCAAGGCGGTGAAGGCCCCGGCCGCGACGCCCATCGACGATGAGCTGGCCAAGCGCTTCGGCGCCGAGGATCTGGCCGCGCTGAAGGCCCAGATCTCCGAGAAACTGGAGGCCGAGTTCAGCCATGCCGCGCGGCTGGTCGCCAAGCGCAAGCTTCTGGACGCGCTGGACGGGATGGTCAGCTTCGACCTGCCGCCCTCGATGATCGACGCGGAGGCGGGCCAGATCGCCCACCAGTTGTGGCACGAGGACAACCCTGACGTGCAGGGCCATGACCACCCCGAGATCGAGCCCACCGATGAGCACCGCAAGCTGGCGGAACGCCGGGTGCGGCTGGGGCTGCTGCTGGCCGATATCGGCAAGCGCGCCGAGGTCGAGGTGAGCGATCAGGAATTCACCCAGGCCGTCGTCGCGCAGGCCCGGCAGTATCCGGGGCATGAGCGTGCCTTCTTCGACTTCGTGCGCGGCAACCAGCAGGTGCAGCAGCAGATCCGCGCGCCGCTTTTCGAGGAGAAGGTCGTCGACCATGTCCTCGAACAGGCCAAGGTCACCGAGACCGAGGTGGACCGCGACACGCTGAAGGCCGCCGTGGACGCGCTGGAAGACGACGTCCCGGCCGCCGCCGAAGCCTGAGACCGGACGCATCTGTCGACCCGCGCGGCGTCCGGCGCCGCGCGGGTTTTTCTTTGGCCGCCCCCGGGCGGCGCAGGGAGGGCCACCGGGCGCCATGAAACGCTTCAGCTTTTGCCGCATGGCGCAGGACGGGCGCGCCCGGCTGGGGGTGATCTCGACCCCCCGGGGCGAGATCCGGACGCCGGCCTTCATGCCGGTGGGCACGGCGGCCACCGTCAAGGCGATGCGGCCGGAGGAGGTGCGGTCCACCGGCGCCGATATCCTGCTGGGCAACACCTATCACCTGATGCTGCGCCCCGGGGCCGAGCGGGTGGCGCGGCTGGGGGGGCTGCACCGCTTCATGGGGTGGGACCGGCCGATCCTGACCGACTCGGGCGGGTTTCAGGTGATGAGCCTCGCGGGGCTGCGGAGGCTGACCGAGGAGGGGGTGACCTTCAAGTCCCACATCGACGGGTCACGCCAGATGCTGTCGCCTGAGCGGAGCATGGAGATCCAGCGCCTGTTGGGCTCGGACATCGTGATGGCGTTTGACGAGTGCACCCCATTTCCGGAGGATGAGGCGACGGCGGAGGCATCCATGCGGCTGTCGATGCGCTGGGCGCAGCGGTCGCGGGACGCGTTCGGCGACCGGCCGGGCTATGCGCTGTTCGGCATCCAGCAGGGCAGCGTGTTTCCCGAGCAGCGGGCGGAGAGTGCCGAGGCGTTGCGGGGGATCGGGTTCGACGGCTACGCGGTTGGGGGACTCGCCGTGGGCGAGGGGCAGGAGGCGATGTTCGGGGTGCTGGACTATGCGCCCGGGCAGCTTCCGGAGGACAAGCCGCGGTACCTGATGGGGGTGGGCAAGCCCGACGACATTCTGGGCGCGGTGGAGCGGGGCATCGACATGTTCGACTGCGTGCTGCCCACACGGTCCGGGCGGACGGGGCAGGCGTTTACGCATCGGGGTGCGGTGAACCTGAAGAACGCGCGGCACGCTGACGATCCGCGACCGCTGGACGAGGGCTGCACCTGCCCGGCCTGCCGGTGCTATTCGCGGGCCTATCTGCACCATCTGGTGCGGTCGGGCGAGATCCTCGGGCTGATGCTGCTGACGCATCACAACCTGCAGTATTATCAGGATCTGATGACGGGCATTCGGCGGTCAATCGGCGAGGGTCGGCTCGGGGCCTTTGCCGAGGCCACCCGGGCGGGCTGGGCGGGGGGCGACATCGACCGGCTGTAGGGCCCGCCCACCCTTGCGCCGGGGGGGCGCGCAGATATAAGCCCGGTCGATTTGCGCACATCGAGGAAGGGCCATCCCATGCCGAAGCGGACCGA
>SKMM01000122.1 GCA_007121055.1 Paracoccaceae bacterium
CCTCGGGCGTGCGGCAGAAGGGGATCATCACGCGGACATTGTCGAAGCCCATTTCGCCGCGCAGCCGGGCGATGGCGCGGCATTCCAGCGCGAAGCCGTCGGCATAGTCGGGCGAATAGTAGCGCGCCGCCCCGCGGAAGCCGATCATCGGGTTCTCCTCGTCGGGCTCGAAGCCCGCGCCGCCCAGCAGGCCCGCGTATTCGTTGGTCTTGAAGTCCGACATCCGCACGATCACCGGGCGCGGGTGCATCACCGCGGCGATCCGCGCGAGCCCGCGCGCGAGGCGTTCGACGAAGAACTCGGCCCGGTCGGGGTATCCCGCGGTCAGCGCCGCGATCTCGGCCCGCGCGACCGGATCGGTGATCCGGTCGAAGCGGGTCAGCGCCAGCGGATGCACCCGGATCGCGTTGGAGACGACGAATTCCATCCGCGCGAGCCCCACCCCGTCCGCCGGCAGCCGCCACCAGCGGAAGGCCGCCCCCGGATCGGCGAGGTTCAGCATCACCTGCGTGCCCGTGGCGGGCGCGGCCGAGAGGTCCATCTCGGCCATCTCGAACTCGGCCGGGCCGTCATAGACCACCCCCTCCTGCCCGCCGGCGCAGGAGACCGTGATCTCCTGCCCCTCGCGCAAGAGCGCCGTGGCCCGCCCGGTGCCCACCACCGCCGGCAGGCCGAGTTCGCGGCTGACGATGGCGGCGTGGCTGGTGCGTCCGCCATGGTCGGTGACGATGGCCGCGGCGCGCTTCATGATCGGCACCCAGTCGGGGTCGGTGGTCGGCGTCACCAGGATCGCGCCGTCGCGGAAGCGGTCGATGTCGCGGGCGCTGGCGATGACGCACACGGGCCCGCTGATCACCGCCTGCCCGATGGAGAGACCGCGCAGGATCTCGGGGCCGTGGCGGCGCAGCGTATAGTGGCGGGCCACCGCGGCATCGGCGCGGGACTGCACCGTCTCGGGGCGGGCCTGGACGATGTAGATCACCCCCGTCTCGCCATCGCGGGCCCATTCGATATCCATCGGCTGGCCGTAATGCGCCTCGATCGCGCAGCCCTGCCGGGCGAGGTCGAGGATCTCGCCGTCATTCAGCACGAAGCGCGCGCGGTCGGCAGCCTGGGTCGGGCGCAGCCGCGTCTCGCCGCCGGCGCCGGCATAGACCAGTTCCTGCTCCTTGGCGCCGAGGGTCTTGTCCACGATGGGGCATTTGTCGGGGTCGTCCAGGAACGGCTTGAACACCTGGTATTCGTCGGGGCTGACCGAGCCCTGCACCACCGTCTCGCCCAGGCCCCAGGCGGCGTTGATCAGCACGACCCTGTCGAAGCCCGTCTCGGTATCCAGCGTGAACATCACCCCCGCGCCGCCCAGATCGGCGCGCACCATCAGCTGCACGCCCACCGACAGCGCCACCTGGTCATGGGCAAAGCCGTGGACCCGGCGATAGGTGATCGCCCGGTCGGTAAACAGCGAGGCGAAGCAGCGCCGGCAGGCATCGAGCAGGGCCTTCTCCCCGCGGATGTTGAGGAAGGTCTCCTGCTGGCCCGCGAAGGAGGCCTCGGGCAGGTCCTCGGCCGTGGCCGAGGAGCGCACCGCCACCGCGGGGCGCTCGACCCCCGTGCGCGCGCCCAGCTCGGCATAGGCCGCGAGGGCCGCCGCGGCGGCGGGCTCGGGCCAGTCGCCCGCGAGGATCATCCGACGGATCGACGCGCCTCCCTCGGCCAGCCCGTCCTGTCCCGCCTCCAGCCGCGCCAGCCGCTCGGCGATGGGCGCCTCCAGCCGGTTGTGCGCGAGAAACCCGCGATAGGCGGCGACCGTGGTGGCAAACCCCGGCGGCACCCGGATGCCGCGCGGTTCCAGTGCCTGGACCATCTCGCCCAGCGAGGAATTCTTGCCCCCCACGAGCGGCGTGTCGCCCCGCCCCAGCGTCTCGAACCAGCGCACCAGTTCTGCCATGGCTCCCCCCCGAACCGCGTCGGCCCAGTGTCGCGAGGCCCCGGCCAGCCGCCTTGACCTCCATCAAGGACCCGGGGCGGCGGGAAGCCTCCATGCCCGGCCCGAGGGGACGCTGCGGACCAGCTTGGGCCATGGCGGGGCTGCCCCCGGTCGCGGCGCTCAGGTGGCGACGCGCACGAGCTGCTTGCCCAGATTGCCGCCGCGGAACATCGCGAGGAACGCCTCGGGGGCGGCGGCCAGACCCTCGGCCGTGGTCTCGCGCAGCTTCAGCCGGCCCTCGGCCACCAGGGGCCCGGCCTCGTCGAGGAATGTCGCGAAGCTGTCGGCGTGGTCGGTCACCAGAAACCCCTGCACCACCAGCCGCTTGAACAGGATCGACGCCCACATCGCGGGCAGCGGCAGGGTGTCCCGGTCCCATTTGTCCTCGTCGTACCAGGCGATGAAGCCACACAGCGAGATGCGCGCGTGGTCCTTGAGGACAGGCAGCGCCGCCATTCTCTTCCTCGCGACGACGGCAGGCATCCCGGGTGGGCGATCGCCCGGCAGGCCTCATGGCGAAGGTACCCACTCGGGAGAAAACGGA
>SKMM01000382.1 GCA_007121055.1 Paracoccaceae bacterium
GCCAGCCCCACGGGCCTCGTGGTGCACGACACGCTCTCGGCCCGCCTCCACCCCCGCCGCGCCTGCGCAGCCCTCGACGCAGCGCTGCGCGCCCAGGGCGGCCGGATCGAGCAAGGCACCACCCCGCCGCCGGGCCCGGTCGTCTGGGCCACCGGCTGGGAGGGTCTCGCAGACCGCAACCTCGGCGGCCCCGTCAAGGGCCAGGCGCTGCTCCTGAAGCTGGACGCAGGCCCGGTGCCGATGGTCTGCGACACCGGCCTCTTTATCGTGCCTCATTCGGGCGGCACAGTCGCTATCGGCTCCACCTCCGAACGCCACTTCGAGGACCCCGACACCACCGACGCCCAGCTCGAAGACGTTCTCGCCCGCGCCACGGCGCTCTGCCCCACCCTCGCCGGCGCGTCCATCCTAGAGCGCTGGGCCGGCCTGCGCCCCCGCGCCGCCTCCCGCCAACCGGTCCTCGGTCGCCTGCCGGGGGCGCGGGACGCCTACATCGCCAATGGCGGCTTCAAGATCGGCTTTGCCCTCGCCCCGCTCGTCGCCGAGCGCATGGCCGACCTGATCCTCACCGGCCAGGCCGACATCCCGGATGCGTTTGCCCCGCCACAGCCGTCCTCCACACCCCAGACATCGCCGGACTGAGCGCGACGCGGTCCCCTCAGCCCCGCCGGAGCCCGCGTCCGGGTTCCAGCGGCCCGGCGTCCCGCTGCCGCTCGGCGGTCCGGCACGTCGCCGCGTCCATGCACCGTCACCCGGTCGCGGCGATGGAGCCGCCGTTGCGGCTCACACGCGCCAATACCCCCGGGTGGTCGCGTCCATCGAAATCCTGCTGTCCCGCCTCGGCGGTGCCGGCGCCTGCGGCGCCTGTCCTTGCCGGCCTCGCCTCAGGCGGCGGCGTCCAGCACCCGGCGGATCTCGTCCTTCAGTAGCATGCGTTGCCGTCGCAGATCGTCCTCGGCCGACTCGGCCATTGGCTCGGTGCGGGTCTCGGCCCGGTGCACGGCGCGGTTGACGGTGTGGTACTCCTCCACCAGTCGGGCGAAATGCGCGTCCGCCTGGCGCAGGGCCGAGATGCGGTCGGCTTCGCCGGGGAAATCCTCGGCCAGTTCGTGGGGGGTGTGGCTCATGCGACGGGTTCCTCCTTGGGTTGGCCCCGAGGGTGGCGCCGGCTGTGCGGGTCTGCCTTGATCTGGCGCAAGCGGAGGGGACGGCACGGCGCGCTCCGACGGGCTCAGCCCGGCGCGTGGCTGCGGACCAGCCGCCCGTCCGCCCAGACCGCGCGCACGGCCCGGTCGTCGCCCATCATGATGGTGGGAAAGAGCGCCTCCCAGAAGCTGTCGGCGCGGGCCGCGCGCTGGGCGATCGCGGGGGTGGAGGCGAGGTCGAGGACCACCAGATCGCCCTCCAGCCCGGGGGCGAGACGGCCCACCCGGTCCTGCAGCCGCAGCACTTCGGCCGAGCCTGCGGTGGCGAGCCACCACAGCTCGGCCGGGTGCAGGGCGTGGCCGCGCAACTGTCCGATCTCGTAGGCCGCCGCCATGCTGCGCAGCATGGAAAAGGACGAGCCGCCGCCGGTGTCGGTCGCGAGCCCCACCGGCACGCCCGCGGCCTTCAGCCCGGCGACGTCGCAGAGCCCCGAGCCGATGAAGGCGTTGGAGGTCGGGCAATGCGCCACGCCCGCGCCGGTCTCGGCCAGCCGGGCGCGTTCGCGCGTGGTCAGGTGGATGGCGTGGCCGAACAGCGCGCCGGGGCCGGCGAGGCCGGCGGCATCGTAGACGTCGAGATAGTCGCGGGCGGCGGGGAAGAGCTCGGCGACCCAGGCGATCTCCTCGGTCTGCTCGCCCAGATGGGTCTGCAGCGCGCAGTCGGGGTGGGCGGCCCGGACCTCGGCCAGCAGCGCCAGCTGTTCGGGGCTGGAGGTGGGGGCGAAGCGCGGGGTGATGGCGTAGCCCGCGCGGCCGCGGCCGTGCCAGCGGGCGATGAGGGTTTCGGTCTCGCGCGCCGCCGTCTCGGGCGTGTCGATCAGGCCGGGGGGCGCGTTGCGGTCCATGCAGGTGCGCCCGGCGATGGTGCGCATGCCTCGGGCCGCGGCGGCCTCGAAGAAGGCGTCCACGCTGCCGGGGGCCGTGGTGCAGAAGCTTGCGAGCGTGGTGGTGCCATGGTCAAGCGCGAGGTCGCAGGTGAGCTCCGCCACGGCCGCGGCATGGGCGGGGTCGGAAAACCGCATCTCCTCGGGGAAGGTGTAGCCTTCGAGCCAGTCGATCAGCCGCCGGCCCCAGCTCGCGATGATGCCGGTCTGGGGATAGTGCATGTGGCAGTCGACGAAGCCGGCCGAGATCAGGTCCTGGCCGTAGTCATGCAGGCGGGCGCCGGGGTGGGCCGCGCGCAGCGCCTCGGCGGGGCCGAGGGCGGCGATGCGGCCGCCGTCGATCAGCACGGCCCCGCGGGGCTCGATTCGCGCGGCCGAGGGGCCCTCGCGGAACGGATCGCCGGCGAAGGTCAGGGTCTGGCCGAGCAGGAGGTCGGGCA
>SKMM01000280.1 GCA_007121055.1 Paracoccaceae bacterium
ATTGTGACCGTTCCTGCGGCGTCACAGGGCCGTCCTGCTTGGAATCAGGGCGCCCATATGGTATACAATACGAACCAATGACGCCGAGACCCGACTCGCATCGACATGGCCAGCGCCTGTGCGATGCCTCTTCAGCGCCCGTCGAGCCGCTCTCCGGACCTTTCGGCCCGGCGGCGGGTTTCTGTCGGCCGGCCATGGAACGGGTGACTTAACGGAGCCTGCGAGGAAAGCGCCGCATGACCAAGAACAAGAAAGCCGAGTTTCGCCCCAACGAATTCGTCGTGTACCCGGCCCATGGCGTCGGACGCATCATGTCCATCGAGGAACAGGAGGTCGCGGGCATGAGGCTGGAACTGTTCGTGATCTCGTTCGAGAAGGACAAGATGACCCTCCGCGTCCCGACCGCGCGCGCGAGCGAGATCGGCATGCGCACGCTGTCCACACCCGACGTCGTGACCAAGGCGCTGGAAACGCTGAAGGGCAAGGCCCGGGTGAAGCGCGCCATGTGGTCGCGCCGCGCGCAGGAATACGAACAGAAGATCAACTCGGGCGATCTTCTGTCCATCGCCGAGGTGGTGCGCGACCTGCACCGCGCCGACGACCAGCGCGAACAGTCCTATTCCGAACGCCAGCTCTACGAGGCCGCGCTCGAGCGGCTGACCCGCGAAGTTGCCGCCGTCTCCGGCACCGACGAGGCCGGCGCCCAGAAGCAGGTCGACGAGGTCCTGCTCAGCCGCGCCGCCTGACCCGGGCCCACAGCGTCCCACGCCGCCGCCCCCCGGGCGGCGGTCTTTTTTGGCCCGGCTGCGCGGGCAGCGGCCTACCGCCGCCCCGATCACAGCCGGCACAGCAGGGGCGAAACAGCTTGACGCCGCGGGCCCCAGCAGGTTGAAGCTGCGCCCGACAATCCCACAGCGAGAACCAGCGGGCCTGCGATGGACGATCAGAACCGAAATCTCATTCTCGCCACGGCGCTCAGCTTTCTGGTGATCCTGGTGTGGTTCGTGGCGTTTCCGCCGCCCGAACCCACCCCGCGCGACGCCACCGAAACCGCCGAGATGGCCGGCGAGCCCGACGTGCCCGGCCTCGACGGCGCCGCGCCGGGCGACGAGACGGCCGAGGCCATGGAGCTGCCGCGCGTGGATATCGACACGCCGCGGCTGACCGGCACGATCAACCTGCAGGGCGGCCGCATCGACGACCTGTCGCTGCGCGACTTCCGCGAAACCCTCGACCCCGACAGCGACATCGTCCAGCTGCTGACCGCCGAGGGCACCGAGGAGGCCTTCTACGCCCTGTGGGGCTGGCGCCCGGGCTCCGGCCTCGACTGGGACCGGGTCCCCGGCCCCAACACCGCCTGGGAGCTGGCCGAGGGCGACACGCTCGCGCCAAACCGGCCGGTGGTGCTGGAATGGGACAATGGCGCCGGCCTCACCTTCACCCGCCGCTTCGAGGTCGACGAGAACTTCATGTTCACCGTCAGACAGACGGTGGAGAACGCCGGCGACAGCACCGTCCGCCTGGCCCCGTTCGGCCTGATCTCGCGCCACGGCGAACCTTCCGACCTCGAGAACTTCTTCATCCTCCACGAAGGCATGATCAAGGTCACCGACGGCAACCTGACCGAGGATAGTTACAGCCGCATGCGCGGCTTCCGGGTGTCCGAGCGCGAGGGCACCAACGCCTCGGTCACCGAAGTGCGCGAGAACGGCTGGCTCGGCTTCACCGACAAGTACTGGATGGCCACGCTGATCCCGCAGCCCGGCCAGGCCTTCACCGCCGTGGCCCGCTACGTCCCCGCCCGCGACGTGTTTCAGACCCGCGCCGACCTGCCCATCGAGGTGGTGGGCCCGGGCGAGCGCGCCGAGGTCTCCTCCATGTTCTTCGCGGGTGCCAAGGAATGGACGGTCATCCGCAACTACGAGCGCAACCTCGGCATCGACCGCTTCATCGACTCGATCGACTGGGGCTGGTTCTTCTTCCTGACCAAGCCGATCTTCGCGGTGCTCTACTGGGTCAACTCCTTCATCGGCAACATGGGCTGGTCCATCATCACGCTGACGCTGATGATCAAGATCGTGCTGCTGCCGCTGGCGTGGAAATCCTACGTCTCCATGGCCAAGATGAAGGAACTGCAGCCCGAGATGATGGCCATCAAGGAGCGCGCGGGCGACGACAAGCAGAAGCTCCAGAAGGAGATGATCGAGCTCTACAAGACCAAGAAGGTGAACCCGGCCGCGGGCTGCCTTCCGATCCTGCTGCAGATCCCGATCTTCTTCGCGCTCTACAAGGTGATCTTCGTCACCATTGAGCTGCGCCATGCGCCCTGGTTCGGCCCGTTCCAGGACCTCTCGGCGCCCGACCCGACCTCGATCATCAACCTGTTCGGCCTGCTGCCCTGGGGCGCGCCCGAGCCCGGCTCGATCCTGGGCTATGTCTTCATCGGCATCCTTCCGATCCTTCTGGGCGTGTCGATGTTCTTCCAGATGAAGCTGAACCCCGCGCCCACGGACAAGATGCAGGCCACGATCTTCAATTGGATGCCCTGGGTGTTCATGTTCCTGCTGGGGATCTTCGCGTCGGGCCTCGTGCTCTACTGGATTGCCAACAACGTCATCACCTTCGTGCAGCAGTACTTCATCATGTGGCGCAGCGGGCATCGACCGGACCTGCTCGGCAACATCACGGGGGGGCTGCGGCGCAAGGGCGACCGGCCGGCGAAATGACGGGCGCGTCCCCGCCTCGGCCGCGCCGGGGCGCACGATCCCTCACCCCGTGCGGGGGCCGGCGATGACTGGCCCGGCGCGGCTGGCGCATATCGTCCGGCACCCGATCAAGGCCGTGGGCGTGGAGGAGCTGGAGGCCACCACCCTCACCCCCGGCCAGCCCCTGCCCGGCGACCGCGCCTGGGCGGTCGCCCACGCCGCCGCCCAGCTGGGCGAGGGCTGGGTGCCCAAGATGAATTTCCTGCGCGGCGTCTCCGGACCCGAACTGATGGCGATCCGCGCCGAGACCGGGCCCGACGGCCGCCTCACCCTCACCCACCCCCGCGCCGACAGCCTCGACTTCGACCCGGAGGCGGAGGGCGACCGGCTCGTGGCGTGGATCGCCCCGCTCTGGCCCGAGGGCCGCCCGGCGCCCCAGCGCCTCGTGCGCGCCCCGCAGACGGGCTTCTGCGACATCCCCGACCCGTGGCTGTCGATCCTGTCGCTGGTGTCCCTGCGGGTGCTGTCGCAGCGCATGGGCCGCGACCTCTCGATCCACCGCTTCCGCGGCAACCTCTGGCTCGACGGCCTCGCGCCGTGGGAGGAGTTCGACCTCGTTGGCCACCGCCTGCGCATCGGTGGCACCCTGCTGGCGGTGCGCGAACGCATCACCCGCTGCAAGGCCACCACCGCCAACCCGGACACCGGCCGCTACGACGCCGACACGCTGGGCGCGCTGGAGGAGGGCTGGGGCCACACCGATTTCGGCATCTACGCCGAGGTGCTGGAGGGCGGCCCCATCCGCACCGGCGACGCGGTGGAGATCCTGCCGTGACCCTCCCCTTCCCGCTCGCCTCCGAACCCGAGGCCGAGGCCGCCGAGCGCGGCCGCAAGCTGTTTGCCGGCCCCGTGGACTTCCTCAAGGGCGTGGTGGCGCTGGAGGGCCTTCCGCCCGCCGACCGGGCCGAGGTCTGCTTCGCCGGCCGGTCCAACGTCGGCAAGTCGTCGCTGATCAACGCGCTCACCGGCCGCAAGGGCCTCGCCCGCGCCTCTAACACCCCCGGCCGCACGCAGGAGATCAACTACTTCACCCTCGGCCCGGACCATTACCTCGTGGACCTGCCCGGCTATGGCTTCGCCGAGGCCCCCAAGCCCGTCGTGGCCCGCTGGCAGGCCCTCCTGCGCGCCTATCTGGCGGGCCGCCCCACCCTGCGCCGGGCCTTCGTCCTGATCGACCACCGCCACGGCGTGAAGCCCCCCGACGCCGAGATCATGGACCTCCTCGACCGCGCCGCGGTGCCCTTCCAGGCGGTGCTGACCAAGGCCGACAAGGTCAAGGCCGCTGAGCGCGACCGCATCCTCGCGCAGGTCCGCACCGCCCTGGCCCGCCACCCGGCATCCTACCCCGAGATCATCGTGACCTCGTCCGAGACCGGCGACGGGCTGCCCACACTCCGCGCCACCATCGCCGCGTTCGCCTGACGCCTGAACATGAAAAAGCCCCGCCGGCGCAGGCCGCGGGGCTCCCTCCCGGGTACTTTCCACGGACGCCGTCAAAGACGCGCCCGGAGGCGTCAGCTCTGGCCAGCCGCCTTGGCGGGCGCAGGACCGGGCCGATTCGCCTGCGGCTGGGCCGCCGCAGGAGCCGGCTGGGGCCGTGTCTCGGCCCGCGGCGCCTGGCCCTTGCCCGAATTGATCGGGTCGTCCTGGCGCTGAACCGAGCCCTCGAAATGCGCGCCCGATTCGATGGCGATGGTCTTGTGGATGATGTCCCCCTCCACCCGCGCCGAGGACGACAGCCGCACCTTCAGGCCGCGCACGCGTCCCACGATGCGGCCGTTGATGACCACGTCATCGGCCACGATCTCGCCGCGGATGGTGGCGCCCTCGCCCACGGTCAGCAGATGCGCGCGGATGTCGCCATCCACCGTTCCCTCGACCACGATGTCGCCGGTGGTGCGCAGGTTCCCGGTCACCGTCAGGTCAGCCGAAAGAACAGACGCGGGCGGCTTGGGCCGCGTGGACGTCTCGGGGGCGGAGCTGGGACGGGCGGCGGTGGCTTCCACGGGGCGGGGACCTTCCTCTGTGGCCTTGGCGGGGCCGGGATCGTTGATCCTGCTCTTAGAAAACATTTCTGGCAGCCCTTATGTAGGTCATCGGGTCGATCGGCCTGCCGTTCAGATGCACCTCGTAGTGCAGGTGCACGCCGGTCGACCTCCCCGTGGTCCCCATACCACCGATCCGATCCCCGCGCGAGACCCTTTGCCCCGCGCGCACGTCTATGGAGTGCAGGTGGGCATAGAGCGTCTCGATCCCGAAGGCATGGCGCACGATCACCGTGTTGCCGAAGCCCCCGCGCCAGCCGGCATGGGTCACCACGCCGTCCGCGGTGGTGCGGATGGCGGTGCCGCGCGGCCCGGCGAAATCCACCCCGTTGTGTTGCCGCGTCCGCCCGGTCTTGGGGTCGCGGCGGGTGCCAAAGCCCGAGGTGAAGCGGACGTTGCCCGCACGCACAGGCTCGGCGAAGGGGGCGCGTTCGGCGGCGATGCGGAACAGGTTGATGCGGTCGAGACCGGCGAGGATCTCGTTGACGCGCACTTCCTCGGCGTCGGGCTCCAGCGACCCGCGGGTGGAGATCGAGATCGGCCGCAGCCGGTCCTCGGGGCCGGCATGGGCGCTGCGCACCTGGTCGAGAATGCGCTCGGGCGGCAGGCCCGCGTCGCGGAATACCCGCTCCAGCGGCTTCATCGCCACGCCCACGGCCTCCTCCAGACGGCTGAAGACGCGGTCGTTGCGCTCCTCGCGCAGGCGGGCCTCCAGCGTCAGGTGCTCCACCTCGCGGCGCGCCTGTTCGGCGGCGTCGGCGATCGAATCGCGCTGCTCCGCGGTCTCCTCCAGCGCGGTCAGAAGGAACTCCAGCGTGTCCTGCATGTCCTCGGCGCGGCGCTCGGGGCTGCGGCCCTCGACCAGCTGCGCCTCGCTCAGCGCCACCAGCTCGCGCCGGGCCGCGTCGCGCTCGGCCATGGTGCGGCGCAGCGTGGCCTGGATGACGGTGATTCCCGTCTCCATCTCCTTGCGCCGCTCCTCCGAGGCGAGCAGCGCCGACTGCATCTGCGACACCTTCTCCAGCGCCACCGTGAAGCGTTCCTGCGCCATCAGCGCCTCTTCGGCCCGCTGGTCCCGCTCCGCCGCCATCTCGTTGAGGCGCTGCTCATAAAGCGCCTGCTCGCGCGCGGCCTGGTCGCGCAGGGCACCGGCGCCGATGCTGTCCATCAGGAAGATCGCCGTCACCACAACGGTCCAGCAGATCACCAGCCCCGTGCCCACCATCGCCGCCAGCTGCGACGAGGGGCTCAGCCGGATGTAGCGGGTAACGCCCTCCGACCGCAGGAACAGACGCTTTTCCGGAATGCGGCGCGAAAGCGCCTTGTCGACATGCTCGATCAGGCTTCGCAATGGCCCCGTCCCGTCCCGACTTCTGCCTCTCGCCCCCGGCCGTTGGCCGTCCGTGGGGTGGGGCAGGTGTAGGCGCGGCGGAGGAAGGGGTGCAACCCTTGTGGCCTTTGGTTCCCGATTTGCGTCGGAAATCCGCCGACGTCAGCGGAAACCTGCCGAGTTTCCGGGGGATTCGGCCTGTTCCGAAGGCACCTTCGCGTGAGGCGCCCTCGGTGCCGCCACAATCCGTGGGGGCCGGGTTCCTAATCGACGCCAGATATGCCGCGATGCGGCGGCCCCTGCGGCCTGCCCGGGCGTTGGGCGTTCAGGCGGGCTGGCGGATCAGGGTACCCGCCGCCACGACCTCGGGGCGCAAGCCCGCCCCGCCCGCGGCGATGTGGGACAGCAGTGCGCTGCGCATCCGCGGCTCCCAGAAGTCGTTGATGTGCCCGGCAACCGCCTCGGCGGCCGGGCCGCGCTGGCTCGCGTGGAAGGCCGCGATCTGGTTGGCCATGCGGATCATCTTGTCAGGCGACATCGGCCTTCTCCTCCCCGCTCAGCCGGCCGGGATGGGTGAACACCGCGAATCCGTCCCCGCGCGCGAGCCCCACCAGCGTGATCCCCGCCCCTTCGGCCAGCCGCACCGCATGGGCCGTGGGCGCCGAGGCCGCGATCACCACCCCCGCCCCTAGCCGCGCGGCCTTCTGCACCATGTCGATGGAGACGCGACAGGTCAGCACCACCGCCCCCGCCGCGCCTTCGCCCCGCAGCGCCCCGGCCAGCTTGTCCAGTGCATTGTGCCGCCCGACATCCTCGCGCAGCGCGACGATCCCCCGGCCGGGGACATAGAACCCCGCCGCGTGCACCGCCCGCGTGGCGTCGTGCAGGGCCTGTCCCGCTGGCAGCAGCGCCATGGCCTCCGTCACCTGCCCGGGCGTCAGGCTGACGCCACCGGGCACCGCAGGCACCTCCCCCAGCACCGCCGCGATGCTGTCGAGCCCGCACAGCCCGCAACCCACCGGCCCCGCCATCCGCCGCCGCCGCGCGGCCAGCCTTGCGCCCGCTCCTTCGGCCAGCGTGATCTGGACATCGAGGCCCCCCGGGACCTCGGCCACCGCCAAATCCTCGACCTCGGACGGCGTCGCGATCCCCTCGGTGAGCGTGAACCCCAGCCCGAAGTCTTCCAGATCCGCAGGCGTGGCCATCATCACCGCCTGCGTGGTCCCGTCATAGCTCAGCGCCACCGGCACCTCGTCGGGCAGCGCGCGGGTGGCCCGCGCCCAGCGCCCCCCCCGCCAGTGCCAGGCCAGGACCGAGGCGGCGCCCGCTGTCATTCCGCAGCCCGCACGATGCGCCGCGCGGCTTCGGCCTGGGCTGAATACGCCACCTGCCAGTCGCTGGGCCCGTTGGACAACGCCACCTGCACCGCCGTGACCTTGTATTCCGGGCAGTTGGTGGCCCAGTCGGAGTTGTCCGTCGTCACCACATTGGCCTGCGTCCCGGGGTGGTGAAAGGTCGTATAGACCACCCCCGGCGCCACCCGGTCGGTCAGATGCGCCCGCAGCGTCGTCTCCCCCGCGCGCGAGGCGAGCCGCACCCAGGACCCCTCCCGCACGCCCCTGACCTCGGCGTCATGGGGATGGATCTCCAGCACATCCTCGGCGTGCCAGACACTGTTCGCCGTGCGCCGCGTCTGGGCACCCACATTGTACTGGCTCAGCACCCGGCCGGTGGTCAGCAGCAGCGGGAATCGCGGCCCAGTGCGCTCCTCGGTCGCCAGGTACTCGGTGACCATGAACCGCCCGTTGCCGCGCTTGAAGCCGTCCACATGCATCACCGGCGTCCCCTCGGGCGCCGCCCCATCACAGGGCCACTGGACCGAGCCCACCCGCTCCAGCAGATCGTACGACACGCCTGCAAAGCTGGGCGTGGTCGCCGCGATCTCGTCCATGATCTGCCCCGGGTGCGCGTAATCCCACGCCGCCCCCATCGCCCGCGCCAATCCTTGGGTCACCTCCCAATCCGCCATCCCGTTCTTCGGCGCCATCACCCGGCGCACCCGGTTGATCCGGCGTTCCGCGTTGGTGAAGGTCCCGTCCTTCTCCAGAAAGCTGCAGCCGGGCAGGAAGACATGGGCATGCGTGGCGGTCTCGTTCAGGAACAGGTCCTGCACCACCACCAGATCCATCGCCTTCAGGCCCGCCGCGACATGGCGGGTGTCGGGGTCCGACTGCAGGATGTCCTCGCCCTGGATGTAGATCCCGCGGAAGCTGCCCTCGCAGGCCGCGTCCAGCATGTTCGGAATGCGCAGCCCGGGCTCCGGGCTGATCTCCACCCCCCACAGCGCCTCGAACGCGCCCCGTGCGGCATCGTCGGACATGTGCCGATACCCCGGCAGCTCATGCGGGAAGGAGCCCATGTCGCAGGCCCCCTGCACATTGTTCTGCCCGCGCAGCGGGTTCACCCCCACCCCCGGCCGCCCGATATTCCCCGTCGCCATCGCCAGATTGGCAATCGCCATCACCGTGGTTGAGCCCTGCGAATGCTCCGTCACCCCCAGCCCGTAGTAGATCGCCCCGTTGCCGCCCGTCGCATACAGCCGCGCCGCCGCCCGCACGGCCTCGGCCGGCACGCCGGTCAGCAGCGCCGTCGCCTCCGGGCTGTGCCGAGGCTCCGCCACGAACGCCGCCCAGTCGTGGAACGCCTCGATCTCGCAGCGCTCGCGGACAAACCCCTCGTCCACCAGCCCTTCCGTCACCACCACATGCGCCAGCGCCGTCAGCAGCGCCACATTCGTCCCCGGCCGCAGCGCCAGATGATGCGCGGCCCGGACATGCGGCGTTGCCTCCACCAGATCGGTGCGCCGCGGGTCCACCACGATCAGCTTCGCCCCCGCCCGCAGCCGCTTCTTCAGCCGGCTCGCGAACACCGGATGCCCGTCCGTGGGGTTGGCGCCGATCACCACCACCACATCCGCGGCCTCGACACTGTCGAAATCCTGCGTCCCCGCGCTGGTCCCGAAGGTCTGCTTCAACCCGTATCCGGTGGGCGAGTGGCACACCCGCGCGCAGGTATCGACATTGTTGTTGCCGAACACCTGCCGGATCAGCTTCTGGACCAGATAGGTCTCCTCATTGGTGCAGCGCGACGAGGTGATCCCCCCGATCGCCCCCGCCCCATACCGCGCCTGGATCTCCCGGAACCGCCGCGCGGTATACCCCAGCGCCTCTTCCCAGCTCACCTCGCGCCACGGATCGGTGATCGCCTCCCGGATCATCGGCCGCAAAATCCGATCCGGATGCGACGCATAGCCATAGGCGAACCGCCCCTTCACGCAGCTATGCCCCCGGTTCGCCGCCCCATGTTTCCACGGCACCATGCGCACCAGTTCGTCGCCCCGCATCTGCGCCTCGAAGCTGCAGCCCACCCCGCAATAGGCGCAGGTCGTCACCACCTTGCGGTCCGGCTGCCCCAGCTCCAGCACCG